>JBBRMF010000029.1:0-31142 GCA_038230975.1 Tepidisphaerales bacterium | reverse complement strand
AGGGGATAATACCCGCCGATCTCGTCACGATCCCTCCAAGGTCAAATCAGGTCAATATTGCGAGATTGCCTAATCTGACGATAATCGATGTGTCGGAATTATTCTTGTGACAAGGATGTCCCATGCCTGTTCTCCGTTCACCGCTCGCCACCGCGTTCGCCACTCCTTCAGCCGGAGAACTCAACCGGATTTTGCGGATGGAGGTTCCCGTCATCGTCAAACTGGCCGATCGAAAACTCACGCTGCAGGAAGTAATGCGCCTTGGCCCAGGAGCCATCATCGAATTCTTTAAGGCCAGTGATCAACCGTTGGAACTGCTGGTCAACAATAAGACGATCGCCATCGGGGATGCGGTCAAAATCGGGGAAAACTTTGGATTGAAAATAACCCAGATCGGGGATTTGAAAGAAATCATCAAGACATTGGGGCAGCGCTAGAAATGCTCCGCATTCCCTTTCGTACTTGGCTTGACGTTTTATTTAGCCGGTTCGCTTGCGAACCGTGTTTAGCGGCTGTCCCAAACGCTCTGTCACGGGTCGCAAGCGATCCGGCTAAATAATTCGATAGTCCCTACTCGGGGGAGCGGGGGGACTCTGCTTTATTGATTTGACTGACGCGCGAGTTGAAGTGCGATCTCCATCGCTTGTTCTTTGGAACGCACACTTTGCTCAAGCTGTGCATCATAGACGCGGTCGAGCACTCGCTTGTACATCGGGCCAGGCGAAAAACCGGCTGCGGTAAGATCGTCGCCGGATACAAAAGGGGCAGGCGCGCAATCCATTTGTTCCAGCACTGCAAATTGCTCTTGGAGCCAGCCGATTCGCTTTACAGTGGGATCGAAAAGGTAAATTGCCTCAAGCAATCGTCTGGCGTCGATTGAATGAGACCGCGCCAAAAATCGCTTCAAAAACGCAACGGTGGGGGGCTCTGAATCGATCAAGGGCAAAAGGTCCAACACGTCTGACATTGCGTTCGATTCATCATTACTGATCTTCATTGCCTTGCGGCATGACTGCACAGAATGATGGCTTTGGGCTCTTGCCAACAATGCCATCCAATCCGGTCGAGTTGGATCGATCCGATATTCAACGGTTATTGCCGCCAGCGCCAAACCGAAATCAATAGATTTCCCCGGCGCCACGAGCCGAAACAGCGGAGCTGGTGGGCGGTTCGGTGCAGGCGGAACTTCGGTGATGAAGCGCAGCATGACTTGCAACAAACCCAAATCGATTAGATGTTCCAGCGCGTTGACGCGCGTCAGGGGAGTCAGCATCAGCCTTGCTTCCTCGCCGACGCGCTCGGGGCTGATTCTGGCCAGTTGCGGCGCATGATGACGGATCGCTGCCCGAGTTTGAGGTTCGATGTCCAGACCAAATCGCGCTGCGAATCGCACGGCTCGCATCAGCCGCAAATGATCTTCTTCAAACCGCGCGTCAGGCTCTCCGATCGCGCGAAGTGTTTTTCGTTCCAAATCTTGTTTCCCACCCACAAAATCCAAAACGTGATTTTCAATGGGATCGAAGAAGAGTCCATTGATTGTAAAATCTCGTCTTTTAGCATCCACTTCCGCGGTGGTGAATCGCACTTCGGACGGACGCCGGCCGTCGGTGTATACCCCATCACTCCGAAATGTCGCGACTTCGATGACGCTGCGACCCAGACGCACGAGTATCACGCCGAATGCCTGGCCCACCGCCTGTGTATTGCGGAAGAGAGATCGAACCTTCTCCGGCAAAGCATCCGTCGCGACGTCGTAGTCTTTGGGCTCGAGTTGCAGCAACAGATCGCGCACGCAGCCTCCCGCAAAATAGGCGACGTGCCCGGCATCGCGCAGGGCTCGGACCAATATCAGTGCATCTTCACGATAGCAGGGAGGCTTGTTTCGCGGGTCGCTGTCATCCATTGCCGGGAGTTTATCTTTTTTTCAAATTGCGTGAAACCGTGAGTTTCCTCAGACGGCGCTTTCGCGATGACGTATCGTCTGTTATGAAACCGCTGATGCAAGCAAGCTTCGCGAACTCCCTCATCGCCCTCACCCCCGCCAAGGCGGAACAATCTCTCCGGATTGGCAGTGTGAGCTACCTGAATGCCAAACCGCTGATCTATGGGCTTGAGGATGATGGGGGAGTGGATCTAAAGCTGGATGTTCCCTCCCGCTTACTCGAAGGGCTGCGGGAAAAACGATTCGATGTCGCCCTCTTGCCAGTGATTGATTTCCAGCGACTTGAGAATCTTTGCTTGGTCCCCAGTGGCGGTATTGGATGCGATGGACCGACGCTGACCGTTCGAATTTTCTCAAAAAAACCGATTGGGCAAATTCAGTCGCTTGCCTGTGACACGGACAGCCACACATCGGTCGCGTTGGCCCGCGTGATTTTGTCCGAGTATTATGGAATCTCCCCAACGTTTACGGACTTAGTGCATGGTGCAGACATTCCCACGGATGCGCGGCTTCTGATCGGTGACAAAGTCGTCTGCGAAGAACCCCAGGGCTTTGACCATCAGCTTGATCTTGGACATGCCTGGAAGAAATTGACCGGGCTGCCATTTGTTTTCGCCATCTGGACCGCTCGAAAAGGGATCGACCTCGGTGATCTTCCGCAGCGACTGGAACAAGCTCGAATCAATGGCTTGGAACACGTGAATGATTTGATTCCACAGTACGCCATTCCTCGGGGTTGGCCAGCGGGTATGGCGCTTCAATATTTGACGGTTTATTTGAAGTTTGACATCGGCGAGCGCCAATTGCAGGCGATTCGACTGTTTCATGAGCTGGCCGCCAAGTGTGGTGTTATCAAGTCACCGGCGCGGCCGTTGGAGATTTATTCTTGAAGTGCGGCTTAGCCGCAAGCGGCTTTTAGAGCACTTTTCAGCTTGGTAGGTCGCGTAGGTGTCGGGGTGCCACGGGTCGGCGTACTCGCAGACCTGTGTTGTTTTCAGTGAATGACACGCACAGGTCTCGGAGTACCGCGACCTGTGGCACCCGACCAAGTTGAAAAACGCTCTAAGGGTTACTTTTTCAGCTTTTTGGTCACGGTGGCGGCGATGTGAATTTCCATTTCGGTATCTCGACCGATCGGAGTCCAATACACAATCGGGATTTCTGTCTCAAGATCGAGTGAAGTGCGCGAGCCGACGGCAGGCCCTGAAAAAGCAGTGCGGTATTGCGACGCGGAGGTGATTCGGCGTTCCAAAATAGTTTCCCGCTCCACCAGCACTTTTGGCTTTGCCACGTACAATCCATCATCGTCGCGATCAATTTCAAATCGAATGGATCGTCGAATCGTTGCAAGTGAATTGACCAATACCTGGTGAAAGGTTCCGGTGTCGTTTCGCCAGGGCTCAAGTATCTGCTTGGAGATCATCGGTTTGGTGGTCAGCAAACCCAGCCGGTAATCCTGTCGATCCAACTGAAACAAATACTCGCGCGCGACGGTTTCGCAGGCATCCCAGAGCGGTTGAAACTGGAAGTTTCCGACGGTGGCGGTGTCGGGTTGATCGAGCCAGTAGGTGGGCTTGGTGGTGGCCAGATCGACGTCCGTGGCGCGACGGATGGAAGGTGGGGTCGTGGCGCATCCGAAGAACGCGAGCGCGGCGACTGCGACGCAGGAGACGGATTTCATTTTGTCGATCGCGATCATGCTTTCTCCGCCTTCAACAGTTGCCGCATCACTTGTGCGGTGGGGACTGCGGTCCAGGGGGTGCCGATCGTGTGAATCACGAGTCCGTTCATGGATCCTGCCGAGGCCGGCGACCAGCCGGCGACGATGACGACGCATTGACCGAGTTCTGCATAATTTTTTTCCAGCATCAGTTTATCGGTGGCGGCCACGACAGAACCGATATCTTCAACCACGGGCATATGCTGTGGAAAGACACCGTAGTGAAGTGCCATTCGTCGCAATGTCCGCTGGTCATTGGAAAGCGCGATGATCGGGACGGGGAAGTGATACTTGGAGAAGACCCGAGCCGTACCGCCGGTTTGCGTCCAGATGACGACGGCTTTTGCGTCGAGATCTTCAACGATCCGCAAAGCGCCCCTGGCCAAAGAACCCGCTGCCAACGTCGTGCGGATTTTGGGTTCCATTGCCCGATCGACATCGGAGCTGACCAGGTATTCCTCGGTGACTTGTGCGACGTGGGCCATCGTGAGTACGGAGCCTACGGGGAATTTCCCGACCGAGGTTTCACCGCTGAGCATGACCGCATCGGTCCCATCAAAGATGGCATTGGCGACGTCACTGACTTCGGCGCGCGTGGGGGATGACTGTTCGATCATGCTTTGCAGCATTTGCGTCGCCACGATCACCGGCTTCCCCGCGATACGGCATCGGCGGACCAGATTTTTCTGAATGATCGGCACCTGCGCAACATCCATCTCAACACCCAGGTCGCCGCGCGCAACCATCAGGCCGTCACAAGCATCGATAATCGAGTCAATCTGTTGTACCCCCTCGGCTTTTTCGATTTTTGCAATCAGATGGATATCACTGACTTTGTCCTGCAAGTATTCACGAAGCGTGGTGATATCCTCGGCCTTTCGCACGAAGGAAAGGGCCAGGTAATCGAGCCGATGCTCACACGCCCAGTCGACGCACTCCCAGTCGCGATCTGTAATGCTCGGAAGATTGACGGTCGTTTTCGGAAGGTTAATGCCTTTGGAGCTTTTAAGAATCCCACCGGCGGTACATTTGCAACTGAGCTCATTGGCGGATTTGTCGGTGACCAGAAAGCGAAGTAAACCGTCTTCAATCAGTACGCGATCACCGACTTTGACATCGTCGATGAGTCCACCGTAGGTGCTGCTGACGCGGCCGTCTTTGCCGTCGATCGGGTCGCGCTGGATGATAAGCGTATCGCCTGTTTCGATTGGCATGCCACCGGTGCCGTTGGAATCCAGCACTTTACCGAGGCGGATTTTCGGGCCGCACAAATCGCCCAGTACCGCGACCGGTTGGCCGAATTGGACAGCGGCGGCCTGCACATTGCGAAGCAGGGTCAATGCGGTATCGAGCGAACCGTGTGAAAAGTTAATTCGGCAGACGCTCACGCCGGACTCGAAAAGCTTTACAAGCGTTTCAACATCCGAACATGCAGGTCCGAGAGTGGCGACAATTTTGGTACGAATCATAGGCTGTTACCGCAGTCAAAAGAAAGCTACGGGCTAACTTCAAAAAGGTAAAGGGGGCAACAGGCAGTTGCGTACGGAAATTGGATCTGTGATACACTGCCCAAAGAATGGTTTTTGCCGCTCCGCTATGGCTGATTGGCCTCATTCCCTGGGGCATGGTAACTGTCTGGCTGCTCAGCGGCCGGCGAAATAGCGAGCGGGTTCCGTTCTTGCCCCTCTGGCAAGCATCGGTGGTGAATCAGAAAGTCAGATCATCGTTCCATGTTCCACCGATCGCGCTAATCGCCGTGTTATTGTCTGTGTTGCTTGCGTTAATTTCGGCTGCGCAGCCCGCAATTTCTGGCACACGCCACCGAGTCGTTTCGGTCGTGGTGGATCGTGGACTAACCATGTCGGCCAATGGCACTTCGCGAACACGGTTCATTGAGTTGGCGGAACTGGCGGGAAAAAAACTTCGGTCTGTCGCGAATGAAATCGAAATCATCGATCCCATTCGCGGTGATCGGCAAAAAACCAGCATCGGACACCTGAACGAATTTGTCGCCGCTCTGCCGCGCACCGCGCTGGATACATCTCGTATACTTCGCCAGGCGATACGCGACGAACTGCTCCGAAACGACAATCTCGTCATTTTGCTGAGTGACCATTCGATTGAGATTTCTGATCCTCGATACCAGCAGATCACACCGGAAAATATTCTTCGAAATGTCGGAATTTACGAGATCACCGCCAAGGAGGTGCCTTCGCCGCAAGTCATGGTTTCCGTTCAGAATGAATCTGCGATGACCGATGCGGCGCTTCGAATTGTGTCGGCAGGGCAAGCGACGGAGCATCGTGTGAAGCTACCGGCACGCGGGGGTCAGGCGAATTATTTTTTTGAATTGCCTAAATTCGGCGACGTCATCGAAGCACAATTGGATGTGGCGGACGATTTGGAGGCTGACAACGTCGCCTGGCTCGTACGTGAAAAACGGCCGGGGCGCATCGAGTCGCGTGCGGCTATTTCAGAAGCGTTGCAACGAATGATTGGTGTGTATCAACGAAGTAAACCGCCGGATGACTTGTCCTCAATCACCGTTGTCGTCAACCAGAAATCCGACCTACGCGCGGATGACGCGGGAGTCGTGGTCGAAGCGCCTTTGCCGCAAGGCGAAGTTCGAGGCGAATTGCGCGTCACATCGCATCCGGCGACCGAACTTGTCAATTGGACGGCCGTCGTCGCCGATGCGAAAGTCGCGGCTTCTTCTCCCGAAGGATGGACACCCGTCGTTCAGGTCGGCGCTAAAACGCTGGTGGCGATTCAGGAGGCTACATCACGGAAAGTATGGGTGGGTTTCGACGCATCCTCGTGGCCGCGGTCGGCAGACTACGTCGTCTTTTGGACAAATGTTTTTGATTGGCTGGCAAACGGCGGGCAGGCATTTGCCTGGCATTTCCCGGTTGTAGACGACACTTGGAAGCACGAAGGAAAACTATCGGCGGACATTCAGACGAATGCCTGGCCTGGCATTTACGCCCGTTCCGATGGGGAGCGAAAAGCGGTGAACGCGGGGTTATCGCGAGCAACCGTTCCTCGGAATGGCGAGAACAGGCCGCCGCCGCACATTGATAATGCGTCGCGTTCCCGACACGAGCTCACGGCGGAGTTTTGTCTGGCCGCGATGGCTTGCGCGCTGCTGGCGGTGATGTTTTGGAAGGGTTCGGGCTGACAGCTTTCTCGCTCTCCAGAGTTGGGGCTGTCGATTTATTTAGCCGGGCCGCTTGCGGCCCGCGTCCGAGCGCCTCGGACAGCGGCTAAACACGGTTCGCAAGCGAACGGGCTAAATAAATCGACAAGCCAAGCATCGGGAGAGGGGATAACGCCTGCCGATCTTGTCATCGTTTGATCCGCGCGCTGCCACCGTTGAAAACGTGCATCAGATCAATCAGATCGATTTGGCTGGTATCCCCCCGCGTGGATTGAAGAAGGGCACCGTGGGCCGCGCCAAGATCCACGCATTCTTGCGGTGATTGGCCGTTGAGAAATCCGTAAGCGATCCCACTGGAGAAGCCATCTCCTCCCCCAACCCGGTCTTCAATCTCAAGATGGTCGTACCGTCGACTTTCGTAGAATTTGCCGTCGACCCAGAGAATGGCCGACCAATTATTCACCAATCCGCTTTTGACTTCTCGAAGCGTCGTGCCGACGACTTGGAGCTTCGGGTAAGCCGCGATCACTTTTTCGACCATGTTCTTGTAGGCCGAGGTGTCGAGCGCGGAAAGGTTTTCGTCGACCCCTTCGACTTCAACCCCGAGTACCTTTTGAAAATCTTCCTCATTGCCGATGAGACAGTCGATAAAGGGCAGAAGATCCTTCGTGGTCTCCTGGGCCTTCTGACTGGACCACAGCTTGCTACGGAAATTGAGATCGTAACTGACAATTGTGCCGGCTTTCTTTGCGAAAACGATAGCCTCTTTGCAGACGTCTGCGCAGCTATCAGAAAGGGCGGTAAAGATCCCGCCAGTGTGAAGCCAACGGACTCCATTTTCGCGAAATAGTTTGTCGAAATCGATCGTGCCCGGCTTCATGTGGGAAGCGGCTGAATGCCCGCGATCATAAAGGGTGACGCTCGGGCGAACACCCGTGCCGACTTCGGTGAAATTCAAACCGATGCGATCCTCTCGACCGACGCCGTCGTAGTCGGCCATCACCACATGCGACATGTCGACCCCGACCGCCCGGCCGTGATTTACGATTAAACGCCCGAGTGGATGATCGACGAGTCGACTCAGAAATCCGGTTCGCAATCCGAGCCTTGAAAGCGCATAGGCGACATTGTATTCACCGCCACCAACCCATACTTCCAGTGCATTGGCGAATTCGATACGACCGTGTCCTGGAGGGGACAATCGAACCATACATTCGCCGAGGGACATCAAATCATATCGGGTGGATAGGGCAGGTCGGATTTTCATACGCGGGAAATGTAACAGCCGGCGGCTATTGGGCAACTGATGTGACAAAGCACTGGCCGGTAGTAGGGTACCCAACGGTCAACAGGCCGCGTGACATCTGGTATTTGAATTATGCGATTTCCCCTCCGAACGGTCGTCATACTTTTGCTTCTAATCATTGTGAGGATTGCGTCGGCCGAGCCTGCTGAGCGCCATTTGCTTTACGTGGCCGCGCCCGGAATTCGGGCGGACATACAAAACGGGGGCGTGGGCATTTTGGTATTTGATATCGATCATGATCACCAATTTGTTCGCCGAATTCTCGTGCCGGCACTGGGGGATCTTAAACATCCACAGGCGGCCAAGGGGATTTGTGCCAGCGCCGCCACCGGTCGATTGTATGTCTGTACGCCGAAAAATCTGACCAGCATTGATCTCAATTCTGACAAGATTCTCTGGGAAAAATCGTACGATTCCGGCTGCGACCGGATGTCGATTTCACCCGATGGGAAGACGATTTACGAACCGACACTTGAAAAAGACGACTGGCATGTGATTGACGCGGCAACTGGAGATGAAATCGCGAAAATTTCGCCGAAGTCGGGTTCGCACAACACCGTTTACGGCCTTGATGGAAAGCATTGCTATTTGGCAGGTCTTCGTTCGCCATTGTTGACCGTCGCCGATACGGCGACTCACACGGCCGAAAAAACCGTGGGGCCGTTTGGCGATGCGGTTCGACCTTTTACGGTGAACGGGCGTTCGACGATGTGTTACGTCTGCGTCAATGGATTACTTGGTTTTGAGATCGGCGATCTAAATACCGGGAAGAAGTTACATCGTGTCGAAGTGGCTGGATTTTCGATGGGGCCTGTCCTTCGGCATGGCTGCCCGAGTCATGGCGTGGGTCTGACGCCGGATGAAAAAGAAGTGTGGGTCTCCGACGGACATAACAGCCGTCTGCACATTTTCGACAACACTGTAATGCCGCCGAAACAGGTCGCGAGCATTCCGCTGCGCGATCAGCCGGGTTGGATCACCTTTAGTATTGATGGCCGTTATGCGTACCCATCCACGGGTGAAGTTATCGATACGAAAACGCGCAAGATTCTGCTTGGGTTAAAGGACGAAAACGGGGCAAGTGTCCATAGTGAAAAGCTGTTGGAGATTGATTTTACTGAAGGCAAGCCTTCGCGATCGGGAGATCAATTTGGAATAGGGCGGGTGGCGGGAACTGTGAACTAGAGCATCTTTCAGGTTGGTAGTTTGCGCGATGTCGGGTGCCACGGGTCGCGGTACTCCAATAACTGTGCCTTCTGCCCGGACGACACGCACAGGTCTCGGAGTACCGCGACCAGCGGCACCCACTGATTTCGCTGCAACAACGTGCGAAACGCTCTAGCATTTCAGTTTTTCGCGGCCGTGCCTTCGGCACTGCCGCTAAAAAAAGTGGAAGGAAAGTTCATTTACTCTTCACGTCGTAGCAGAGCAACGTATTTTGATCGCGCACGTAGAGCTTTCCATTTGCGATGACCAGGTGTGGCCAGGCATTTTTATTGCTTCGCTGGGGTTGATCAAATCGACCTTTTTCCGCGTGATGATCGGGACCGGCGTCAAGGAGCACGATCGTGCCGCCCTTGCTCTCGTCGCGCAAATAGAATCGGTCGTCGGCATAGCTGATGGAGCCTTTGCCGAGCAGATTTTTATCCAGCCATTTCGCCTCGCCGGTCAATAGATCCTGGCAGGTCCATCCTCTTTCGTCGCGACGATTTCGATCCGGGGAATCCGTGTAGCCGTAGACAGAATCGCCCAGCAGAATGACCCCACCGTGATGGTTGATCATGCCCTTATTTGAATACACTTTTTCGACATTGAAATGACCGTCATTCGAGCTGATTTTGAACAGGTCGCAACCGACTCCGTAACCGGAAGTGACGTAGACCAGATGATCTTTGATCACAGGCGTGGGGATGACGGCCGTAGAGCCGGGACGGTCGTGTCGCCAGAGCAATTTTCCATCGGCAACCGCGATGCCGGCAACGCTCTTGGCAGTGAGCACAACCGCTTGACGTACACCGTCAATCTCGGCAACGACGGGAGCCATGTAGGCGGCGGAATCCGTGAAATCGGTGGTGCGCCAAATCGGTTTACCCGTCTTTTTATCCAGCGCGGCGAGCGTTCCGTTTTTCCCACCGGGGGTGCAGAGCAGTTTGTCACCTTCAATCACAACCGATTCGGCATTCCCCCACCCGGACATCATCGCGCCGCCGAGATTTTTGTTAGCATTCGTCCGCCAGATCTCTTTTCCGTCGGTGGTCTGGTAGCAGACAAGGTCCCCGAATTGGCCGATCATGTAGACAAGATCGCCATCGACCGTGGGAGTGCCCCTCGGGCCGGCGTACCCACCACCGCCGCCGGGTTCACCCAGCTTGGATTTCCACAATTGCTTGCCATCGGTTTCGCTTAAAGCAAAGACATAACTGGAAGCCCCTTCATCGCCCGCAGTGAAGATCTTGCCGTTTGAGATCGAGACGGATGAATAACCTTCACCGACTCCCGCAATTTTCCAGGCGAGCGGCGGGCCTTCTTTCGGCCATTCCTTGAGAAGGCCGGACTCGCGAGAAATATTGTCGCGACGTGGGCCATTGAATTGAGGCCAGTCTTTCGTCGATTCGATGTTGGCCGCGCCTGCGCACCAACCAAAGGACAATCCCAGAAACGCCAATGACGCCAGGTGTTTTTTCAAGATCATGGAAATGACTCCTCTGTATGAAAGACCACCGGCAGGGCGGTCCCGTTGAAAGATTCTACAGAGGGCAATCCCAGTTCATAGTCTTTTGAGCAATTCATCTGCAGTGGGCGAACCTGCGGCCGTAATGCGGATTTCAAAAACGGTCTCAGGATTGGGTTGATGGGTGAGCTTCACCGGACCGCCATAGAGCTTCGTGAGAAAGGCTTCGATCGTGGGGCGAACGCCCATAAACGTGTCCTCGCTGTTCGGCGCAAACAGGCGATCGTTGATTCGGAAGATTGGATTGTCCGTCCGAAATCGCACCGCACCGGCCAGTGATGGAGCTGATTCCAATAGACTGACTGCCTGTAACGCCGACTGGAAAACGAGGCGAAGTCGATCTGCCAAATTACCTTCGAGGGGTGTTTTGCGGGCGTACAGAAGCCCCTGCCGATTCTCGGCGGCATCCGTGCTGAGATTTGCTTCATGCGCAACGAGGACCGTTCCCGGGCCGGATTGCACATGTCGATAGTCCGCAACGTCGATGAGCAAATGATCGGCTAGCGCATGCGTCTGAATCCACTGGTGAAACAGCGGTACGAGCGTGTGATGATCGAATGACGAGCCATCTTTAAGAAAGAATTTTACGGCGAGTTTGGAAGAGTCCATGAGTGTGTCTAAGTAGGATCCTTATAACTTGATCTGCACCAGATTCTGCGATTGCTCCAGCAGTTTCGCATGGCATTTATGGGCGGCATCGATAAACAACTGGGCTTCTTCGGCGACCTGGTGAGCGGTGCCCTGGGTGTAGCGCGTGTCGGGGCCCTCGGCTCGGGCGAATAAATAGTTGGCAAACTGGCCGTGATGATATTTATCCCAAAACAGCTTGGTTTCGACGAAACGCGCGCGGAATTCATTGACGATCGTCGCCGGGTCGTTCGGCACATCGGGGTGCTGGATCCGCACGAGCGTCTTGGCAGCGGTGATCATCGCTTCGTAAGCCTTATGGTCAGCCTTTTGATAGTCGCCGGATTCCAAAAGTAACTGCGCCTCAAATGCGGCACTTTCGGCGTCGCGGAAACCGAATTCAGCTTGCGAGACCATTTCACCGGCGCACTCGCCCATGCCCATGTCCCCGATGGTGTACGCGCGGGGATCACCCCAATCCGTGTAAAATGAGGGATCCTGTGCGTGAGGTGGAACGGCGGCCAGATCGTCGATCATGGCCTTCAGTTCCTTTTTACCGACGCGCTTGCACCAATCCTGGAACGTTTCAACGTTCTGCTTTTCTTTGACAAAACGATCGGTCAGTCGTGTGACGACCTGCGGGATCGCTTTGGATGGAATCGCGCCGATGGTCAACCCATAAGAACCACCATTTTGCAGCCACATGCCGCCGAGAATCACCTGGAAGTGAGGAACAGTGTAACCGTTCATATTGCGACTGTTGCCGTAGAAACCAAGGTCGGCCACGTGATGCTGGCCGCAACTGTTGAAGCAACCGCTGATCTTAATTCTGAGACCGCGGATGGACTGGTCGATCTCCATGCTTTTCGCGGCCAACCGCTCGCGAAGTTCACCGGCCAAACCACGTGAGCTGGCGATTCCAAGCTTGCATGTATCGGTACCCGGGCAAGTGGTGATGTCGACGATAGTGCCCGCACCGGGCTGACCGAGACCCAACGATTTCAGGTGGGTGTAGAGTGAGGGAATATCGGATTCACTGACCCAGCGCAGGACGAAGTTTTGCTCGACGGTCAGCCGCGCGTTACCCCCGGCGAATCGGTCGGAAAGCTTGGCAAGGGCGCGCATCTGGTCGGATGTCAGGTCTCCAAGCGGGCAAGTGACGGTGACGACCGCGTACCCTTTTTGCCGTTGCGGGTAGACGTTGGTTTTGGCCCATTCATCGTAACCCTCAGGCCGCGCGGCACCATTCAAATGCGTCGGTGGCATGACCGGTTCTTCCCGGTAATCCTGCATCTGATCGAAATACTTCCGCCAGGACGGATCTTCCGGCATCGTGCGGATTTCTTCTTCGACGACTTTGCGGAATTCTTCAATTCCGAGTTTTGCGACGACAAATTTCAGACGCGCTTTGTTGCGGTTCTTCTTTTCACCGAGCCGCGCGAATACACGGCCGAGCGCGCGGGAGATCGGGAGCAGTTCTTCATCTGTGCAGAACTCCATCAACAATTTTGCCTGATGCGGAACCGCCCCAAGGCCACCCCCGACGAACAGCTTAAACCCTCGCTGCACTTTACCATCGACGATTCGTGTCGCGGCAATGCCACCGAGATCGTGCATGGCAACCAGGGCGCAGGCTTCATGCTCGCAACCTGAAAACGCGATTTTGAATTTTCGACCAAAGTCCTGCGTATCCGGATGGCCGAGCAGATAGTAAGCGCACGCTTTTGCGTACGGGGTGACATCAAAACTTTCCGTTCGGCATACCCCCGCCAACGGGCAGGCGGTAACGTTTCGGACCGAATTGCCGCAGGCTTCACGGGTGGTAATCCCGACGGCGGCTAACCGACGCATCAATGCCGGCGTGTCTTCAATGTGAACGAAATGCAGTTGGATATCCTGCCGTGTGGTGATGTGGCAAATGGCGTCGGAGTATTCCTCGGCCAGTTCCGCCAGCACGTTCATCTGCGGCGGGATGAGCCCACCAAACGGAATCTTGATGCGCATCATCCCAGGCGCATCCCACATCGTCTCCGGACCCTTGGTGAGCGGATTTTATGGAAAGCCGAGTTCTTGGACTTGCAGACCGTCATTACGGCGGCCGTTGTCGTAGCGCTGGCCGTAGGCACCGCGGCGAAGGCGGGTTTCCGCGAAGACTTTCTCTTCCAATTTGCCGGTTTTGCGCAGATGGATCTGGGCCTCAAAAGCGTCGATTTCTTCGACCAGATTGGCGGCTGTCTGGCTGGCCAACTGATCCTTCCAGGTTTTCGAGGACATCATTTTCTCCACATTGGCATGTTCAAAAAATGAAGCGGCCGACGATGCGGCCGCTTAAGTTTCATTTTTTATTCATGCTTACGCTCCTGCGATTATTCCCCGTCTTCTTCCTCGTCCGCTTCCTTGGCGACTTTGACCGCGCGCTTGGGTGGTTTGCGCTTGCCGCTACCACCGCCGGTGGTCGCTCGCCAAAATTCGTTATCGCTCAATGATAGTCCTGCCTGATTGTTAAAATCTTTGAGGGCCGCATTAAATGCGTCGCTGTAAGGCATGAATTTCCCGCCGCTGGCATGGCGGGTGACCATCGTCTTCAAGAGTTTTTTCTGATCCTCAGTGAGTTCGACCGCTTCGCTCGGTTTGGCGGAGTTCGTGCTGCTGCGGGTGTACTTCAGCAGTGCTCCATACAACTGATCACGGCCGGCATTTTTGAACGTGCGGTCCTGAAATCCCTGCCAGATCACCTCGTACGCTTCTGTGTAAGGCAACTCGTCACGAGCAATCCCGGAGGCGTCGTAAAGTTCCTGAAGATGTTCCTGGTCGATCGCGCTGAGTTTTAACGGAATCATGGTTGGCTCCTAATACATTCCTGTCGTCAACGAATCATCGTAAGGGAAACCGGAATGATTTCCAACCCGTCCCCAAATTAAGTGAATGAGCCGCGACGGCATCCTGAAAACCGCCGTACGCCTACCGAGCGGCTGGTGTCGCCACTGGCTTCGTCGCGGTCGTCGAAACGCGCTCGATCAACACCATTTCTTTCCGCAACGCATCCACACTATATACAAATCGATTGAGTAAACTCTGACCGACCGCGCTGCGGGCATTCGGATTTTCTCCGAGAAGATATGCGGGGAAATTCGTTTCAAAAATATCCTTGCTAAAAAAGATGCCGTCTTTCCCACGCATAGTGATCACGCGCATGTTGCCGAGATAAGTTTTGACATCTTCCGGCGGTTTGCCTCCCCGATCCATGTCCCAGGCTTTCTGTATCGCAGGAGCAACCTGGAAATCCGGAGTCTGCGGCATGATCGTGACGTCGTCTTCCGCGTTCCTGACTTTCACGTGAATCCACAAATTATCCTGATCGTCTTTGAGCGGAAGTGTGGCCAGAACCTTTTTTGTCGGTAATGCGCCGGGAGTACGCAGCGTGATTTGAGGAACGCGCGGGTCGATCTCCCACTGGTATTTTTTGGCGATCTCGTAACCGATCACCCCCGGAACATTTTTGTTGAACTGGCCGTCACGCATGATCCAGGCGGTGGTTGCGTGCGATTTGCCACCGATGATGATTTCAACCGTCGCATCGCCCAGAAAGAGCGGCTTGCCGTCGCCGTCAACGACGCCTTTCAGATCTTCATTCGGATGAATTTCAATACGCGCCTTGTCGGCGAACCAGGCGCAGATAATGGTTTGTCCGCCGCAGCCCCACGTAAAATGGGTCTTCGCATCTCCGCAGATCACCGGGACCGTAAACACGCGTGTGTCCCGGCCATGGTCATTTTCCCGACCGGACTCAATCCCCATCTTCAGGACGATTTCCCCGTCAGAATTCGCATCCTTTGGAACCGCTATGGGCGGCGAGGATTCATCGGTCGGGGCCGGTTTGGCCGGTGGAGTCTCGGCCCATGCACAGGTGCTTGCAAACAGGGTTAAAAACAGAATAGTTCGCATGTGGAGATATTAGCATGATCGATCGAATCGCAAAGCCGGAAACCCCGGATTGGAAGGAGGCCGAGTCGCATCTAAGCGATGTCGATCCGGTGTTGGCGGAGATCATTCGGCGTATCGGCCCTTGCACACTTTCACCGCGGAAAGATCATTTTGGCGCACTTTGCCAGTCGATCTTGAATCAGCAGATTTCAACGGCCGCGGCGCGAACCGTGTGGGAGCGATTCCGCAAACTGTGTCCCGCTGCCCGTCCCACTCCAAAGACGGTTGCGGCGTTGAGCGAGGAATCATTGCGTTCCGCCGGGCTTTCCCGGCAAAAAGCCACCTATATCCATAGCCTTTCCGCGGCGTTTGCCAGTGGTGCGATCCCGACACGCCGCTGGAAAACGATGAGCGATGAAGAGGTGGTGCAAGCTCTGATTCCGGTCAAAGGCATCGGTCGATGGACCGCCGAGATGTTCTTAATTTTCGTGCTGAATCGCACGGATTTGCTTCCCGTGGATGATCTGGGTTTATGCAATCAGGCGCGGCGTCATTACAAACTCAAGAAATATCCCGACGCCAAACGCATGAAAAAGCTCGCCGAAAAATGGACGCCATATCGCAGCATTGCCACATGGTATCTATGGCGTTCGCAAAAACTGGTCTCGAATGAATCTAAAATTCCGGCATTGCCAGTTGAAGAGCCTGAGAATTGACAGGTGGCGTGGGCGTCTCGCCCGCGTTTTCTTCAGCAAAAAAAGCACGGGCAAGACGCCCCTGCCACTATCTTCAAGGCAACGGTGGTCCGCAATACGGTCCGGGTTTCCGTCCCATGGCCTGCATCGTCGAGATATGCTCCGGAGCGGGATATCGAACGAGATCCGGCCGGAAGATCAGTCTATACAACGTGAATCGTTCATTCGTCAGCTTAGCCTTTCTGGCTCGACCCGATGGCCGGCTTTTAATCGACTGCAACACGATTTCCGTTTTTCCAAGAGTCGCTAACCGGGGCTCATCCCATTCCCGGGTAATGACGTAAACTTCCGGGGCGGTGATCTTTTCATCGCGGAGAAAGGTGAGGTTGTGGAGCAGCTTGGCGTCGGCGCGCAAGTAAAATGCCGTGCGGAAGAAGTCCAGTTCGCCGTGCAGGTCGGAGTTTATAAAGAGGGGCGCGTTATCCGGGACGGTCGATTCCACGCGGTGTAAAAAGAGTGTGTCCTGTGTCGTTAAGTCAGGTAGATATGTCTGGCTCCATGAAGAGCCGAGCGCGAGTCCGATGACGACGGTGCCCATCAGCCAATGGCCATCCTGGCGCAACAGCCCGGTGTAAAACGCCGCGACGCAAAGCAACCAGCCGAAGGCCAAAGAAATCGTCACTGGCAGGGGTCCTGGAATTTTCGAATGAAACAGCAGGATCGCCAACGCGCCGGGAAGCCCAAAAACCAATAGCCCGAATCGCGGTGTTCGCGACCAGCGTGGACCTTCAAACATCGATTTTGCCACATCGCGTAAACCGATCGCGCATAAAATTGCCCACGGCGCGAGACTGGGGACCAGGTAGTGATGATGTTTGCGGTGGGGGATCGACAGCACAAGGATCGGGAAGATGGCCCAGCACCAGAGAAACCTTTCCGGTGATGCAGGCCGATGAAGTGCGCGAGCCGCCGACTGTTTAAAACCGAGAAGTGCGGCAGGCGTCCAAGGCAGCAGCGCGCCCAGCAGTTGAATCGGATAATACCAGATCGGGTGGTCGTATTCCGACGTGCCGGTGTAGTCGAATTTCCAGTTGTCGATCGCCTCTGTTTTGTATCGCAGGTAGACGATCGTCGGCCATGCGATCGTCAAAGCGGCAAAGACGAACCAACCCCATACCCAGAAATATTTGCGGAGTCGCGAAAAATCGGGCGGTAAAATCAGGAACGCACCGACCGTTGCGATGACCACAGCCGCACCGACCAGCGGACCCTTGGCGAAATTGGTCAGACCCAGCAGTGCAAAGAAGAGGAAAATGGACCCACGACGCAGCCCAAAGAAGCCGCGTGACTTTTCTTTAAAATCAATCGTTGCCGGTGCGTCAGTCGCGAGCTGAAATTCCATCCGCACGAACAGCGCGATTGCCGCCACGACAATTGCGGCCAGGAAAATATCGTCTTCTGCCAGGCAGGAATAGGTATAGAACTCGTAAGAAGTCGCCAGGATTAACCCGCCGCAAATGCCCACCCATCGCGAGAATAATCGCCCCCCGATCCAAGCAGTAAGTAGAACGGTCGACATCCCCGCCAGCACCGCCGGGAGGCGAACGACCCATACGCAATCGCAGTGTTGGCCAAGGACTGCCGAAACACTGACCGTAACCCAATGCGGTAATGGCGGCCGTTCAAGCCAGGGTCGACCCCCGCTCATCGGAATGAGCCCATTCCCACCCCGCATCATTTCCCGCGAAACTTCTGGAAGCCGTGCTTCGTGAAGTGAAAGCGGCCGACCGCTGAACATCGAGTAGCCGAAGAGGGCGAGGCAGAAGATGCCAAGCCCTAAAAAATCCAGCCTGAAAAGAGATGCGCCCTGATTGGCATTGGAATTTTGAGCTAGGTTGTGTCGGGGCTCGCTTAAGGTCAAATCTCAGGCTCCTCACGATGAACTACGTTTGAAAAAGATATCAGTTTGAGTGGATGCACGCAAAGATTGATGAGAAGCCTTTCTCAAGCTCTAAATCTGCCTGAAGTCACGATTTGAGATTCATTTTTGAAATATACGGTAGGATGTTTCGCGTGGGACGCATCGTTCGACATCCCTTTAAGGCAGCGTGCGTGGCGCTGGGGTTAATCTCGCTCGCGATCGCGTGGCTTTGGATCAGAAGCTATTCGACAACGGACACTCTCTTTGTCGTTTACAAAAAGGATGGATCTGAGCAGATCAGTACGCAACTTGGCAAACTGGTGATTCGGCATTTGCGTCCAGAGTCCGGAGATTGGGGAGGATTCAAATCTGCGTCACATCGAGCGGAACGACTTCGTTCCCTTCCGCCACCCTTGTGGTCGAATGTCCCGCGCGAAAGGCGCTGGCTGTTTTTCTGGTTTGTGAATGTGCCGCCGCCATCCGCGAGAACTCTGGCTGACATGATGGCATGGCATTCGTGGATGGCGATGACTGAAGTGCAACAGGCTCAAGCAGTACAATCTGACGTAGACGCCTATCTGAAGGCCCATCCGGCATCCGCTCGCGATCCTAGCACTTACGAAGAATCTAAGAATCTGATTTGGTACGATCACTACACTCGACTCATGATGAACAATGACGTGGCAAAGTCAAACTATCTGAAAGCGATGCCCTCGCGGTGGGAGTTGGTGATCCCACTATGGGTCTTACTGGGTATCGTAGGAATTCTACCGGCCGCCGTGTGGTTTGCCCTCACTAGAAACCGCGCACGCCGTGTCCGAAATGGCTGCTGTGAGGCCTGCGGATATGATTTACGCGCGACCCCTGACCGATGCCCCGAATGTGGACTGACTCCCTCCCGAAAGACCAATCTCTCGCGCGTTTCAGGGTGAATCGCATAAAATAAAATTCGTACAAACGATTTCTTGCAAATCCAATAGATGTTTGTCATAATCGGACCTGTAAACTTTAAATTAAATGAAATTGCTCACACATCTGGCTCTCTATGGGATTGCAATTGTTTGGTAATTTGGGAGGATATGGACGGAAGCTCGCTGGAGTGCGGGACTTTCGCGACCATTTCAAGAATAGAGTCGCCTCGTTTTCATTCATGGAGGAATGACAATGGCCGGTACAGAACTACTATCTATTTCGTTAGACACACAACTTGAACGTGAATGGCTCCTGACCAACGGGTTGGGCGGGTATGCCTCGTCGACCATTCCGGGATTGAACAGTCGGAAATATCACGGGTTGCTCGTGGCTGCGATGTCGCCTCCGTCGCGCCAGATGGTGATTTTATCCCGCGTGGAAGATTTCATCGTTCGAAAAGGGCAATCGTTTCCGCTGGCCAGTTGTGAGTACCCGGGTGTCATCTCACCGCAGGGCTACCGATTGCTGCGGGCCTTTAATCCCGAGCCATTTCCGCGCTGGGCGTATCAAGGCGATGACTGGACGGTCGAAAAGCAAGTGCGCCTTTTGGCGGGTGAGAACACCGTGTGCCTCAGCTATACCTTGCTGGGTGGAACGCAATCGGTTGACTTGGAACTGAATCCATTGTTTGCGCTTCGTGCGATGCACGCTTTAATGTATCAGTGGAATGGTCGACTGACGGTCGAAAACTCCCGCAAAGAGCCGCTTTATTCAAACCATCGCATCCCGGCTACGAGCCGAACCCCGGAAGTCTTCTTCTCCCATGATGGCCGTTTTGAAGCCGCCCCGGAATGGTACCTCAACACGATTTATCGATGCGAAGCCAAGCGCGGTTACGCAGGTTTGGAAGATCTTTGGCGCCCGGGTACGGTTCGATGGACATTACAGCCGGGTCAGACCGTTCATTTTGCCTGCAGCACGGATCCGATCGATTTGACGCGCATCTTGAGCGAGAACCAACGGCGAGATTTTTCCAGCCCGCTCAGCGCAGTACACGATCTCGAACGAGATTCCACTTTCGACGCTCTGGCTCACGCGGCCGACCAATTCATCGTCCACGGTTCTGAACCTTCGGGCGAGACCTCCACTCAGTCCGAAACGCACATCATCGCGGGTTACCCCTGGATGCCCCATGAAGGCAGAGATTCGCTCATCGCTTTCACAGGGCTGTTGTTGACGACTCGCCGATTCATCGAAGCCAAGTCACTTCTTGAACGTTATGCCTCGAACGTTGATCGCGGCTTAATCCGCGCCGGACGCTCTTTAGACTCCGGTACATCCAAGCAATACCCTGCCGACGTGTCTCTCTGGTTTATCAATGCGGCCTGGCAATACGACCGTTACACCGGTGATACCAGCTTCGTTCTGTCAAAGCTGTTTCCGGTCATCGAATCAATTCTTTCCGCTTTTCGCGCTGGGACGGCTGCGGGTGTGACCGTAGACGCCGACGGCTTGATTAGTAGCGATGAACCCGGAACGCCGCACACCTGGATGGATGCAAAGCTGGGCGAGTGGGTCATCACTCCGCGACTCGGTCGAGCCGTGGAAGTCAACGCGCTTTGGTTCAATGCGCAGTGCATCGGCGCCGCTTTGGCACAGAAGGCCGGCCAGGAAACGCGCGGCTCGCAGTGGCTTATTGATTCGCAACTCACGCAAAGATCTTTCAACCAACGATTCTGGAACCCGGATTTGCAGTGTTGCTTCGACGTCGTGAGTGATAGTAAATCGGACGCCGCCATTCGACCCAATCAATTGTTTGCCATTAGCTTGCCTTTTGCTGTGTTAGCAACGGATCGGCGCGCGGCACTCCTCAGCGCCGTGCGCAACGAACTGCTGACACCCTGCGGACTGAAAACCTTGTCCGCCAAAGATCCGAACTACCGCCCGGCCTACAGCGGCACGGTCTTCGAACGAGATCGCGCTTACCATCAGGGGACGGTGTTCCCCTGGCTTTTAGGGACCTATATCAGTGCGATCGTGAAATCAGGCGGTCGCACTCAAACCGTTCGAGACGAAGCCTTCGGCCTGCTCAAGGGTTGCCTAAGCTACTTAAACGGAAATGGTCTCGGCCAGTTATGCGAACTTTTCGATGCTGATGCGCCGCGCCAGCCCGGAGGTTTACGTGCTTCGGCACGTTCAGTCGGTGAAGTGCTTCGATGCTATGTCGAGGATATTCTAAACCGCGATCCCTCCGTAAATCTGCCCGTAATGATTGCCGCACGGGATGAAAAAAATGGCGCGCTCAAGACCGCGTCATGGTTGATTGAGTAGTCCAATCTCCCTCCCGACAACCTGGTTTTGCAGGGTGGGTGTACTCGCCCACCGTCCGTGTCACGCGGCAAATCGGTGGGCGAGTACACCCACGCCACATCTCACTTCGTTTTTCATTTTACTCTTTTTTTCATAGACCATTACCCTACGACGGCATATGCTAATCAGTGGCGGTGGAGGGCCGTCCGGGTGACATGAAATGGGCCTTGTTAAAGACGGGGTTTTCTTTGATGACAGTTGCAGACGTTCGATAGGTTGAAGGGATGAATTGTAATTCCGATTTTCAGAGGCTGGACGATGATTTTCCTTACAATCAGTCCTGTCCAGGAATGTACTGTGGAAAGGTGATCGAGGGCGGATTCAGCTCCGTCGCGGTTTAGAACCGTATGATCGGCAACAGCGTACCCAGCAAGTGTGGGATTAAATTTGAATGAAGCGAGCTTGCCAAAAGGTCCGAAGAAATATTGAGGAATATCGCCTTATCGGACATTGGCTGTCTTACTGGATTAAGTTATGCCAACGATCAAAAATAATAACTCGTTAGTGTCGATTATCGAACGCAAGCTCGACGTATCGCGATTTCGCGAGCAGCATTGGGAGGGAACGTTTTCGGAGTATCTGGACATCGTGATGGAGACGCCGTCCGTTGCCCGCAATGCGTTTCAACGCGTCTATGACATGGTCGTCAGCTACGGCTCCGAAAGCTACACACAGTTCAAGCAGGAATACACCCGCTATCCCTTTTTTGGTGATCCGCTCGAACATGGCGCGGATGCTATTTATGGTTTAGAACGGCCGCTTATGCAGTTGGTCGATTTCTTCAAATCGGCCGCACAAGGGTACGGAACTGAAAAGCGCATCCTGTTGCTCCACGGACCGGTGGGTTCCAGCAAATCGACGATCGCGCGATTGCTGAAAAAAGGGCTGGAGCATTACAGCAAGACCGAAGCCGGAAAGCTCTTCACCTATTCCTGGCGCCTGCCGCATCAGTTGGCGAAGGGCGACGATGTCGAAACCTACGCACCTTGCCCGATGCACGAAGAACCGCTGCTGCTGATTCCGCAAGAAGCGCGTAAGGAGGTGCTCGAAGCAATCAATGAAAAACTGCCGGAAGGGCGCAAAATAAAACTGTACGGCGAGGTCTGCCCGTTCTGCCGCAAGGTGTTCGGCGACCTCATGGACCTCTACGACGGTGACTGGCGCAAGGCCATTGATCACGTCAAGGTGAATCGATTAATCCTGGCGGAAAAAGACCGGCGCGGCATCGGCACGTTCCAACCCAAGGACGAAAAAAATCAGGATAGCACTGAACTCACCGGCGACATTAACTACCGCAAAATCGCCGAGTTTGGATCGGATTCCGATCCGCGCGCTTTCAATTTCGACGGTGAACTCAACATCGCCAATCGCGGCATCGTCGAGTTTATTGAAGTGCTCAAACTCGACGTGGCATTTCTGTATGACCTGCTCGGCGCGTCGCAGGAACACTTGATTAAGCCGAAGAAGTTTGCCCAAACTTATATCGACGAAGTGATTCTCGGCCATACCAATGAGCCCGAATACAAAAAGCTCCAGGGCAACGAAATGATGGAGGCGTTCCGCGATCGCACGATCAAGATCGACGTGCCTTACAACATTCGGCTGGATGATGAGATCAAGATTTATTTAAAGGATTTCGGTACCGAGCGAATCAAGGGAATTCACATTGCGCCCCACACGATTGAAGTTGCCGCCATGTGGGCCGTGCTGACGAGATTGGCCGACCCGAAGAAAGCGGGCATCGCGAAGTTACAAAAGCTGAAACTCTACAACGGCAAGAGCATCCCCGGTTTCACCGAAGACAGCATCAAAGAACTTCGCGAAGAAGCCCCGCGCGAAGGCATGCAGGGGATCAGCCCCCGCTATATTCAGGACAAAATCAGTAACGCGCTGGTCAGCCACAACGCACAGTTGGATAAGGCGATCAACCCATTCATGGTGATGAATGAGCTCGAAGAAGGTTTGAGCCATCATTCACTGATTACGGATGAAGAGTTGAAGAAAGAATACAAAGAACTTCTCGCCGTCGTGCGTGAGGAATATGAAGACATCCTCAAGGCCGAAGTGCAGCGTGCGATCAGCGCCGATGAAGACGCCATCAAACGGCTGGCGACCAACTACATCGAAAGCGTCCGCGCTTACACGCAGCACGAACGCGTTCGCAATCGCTACACCGGCCGCGATGAAGAACCGGATGAACGTCTCATGCGGAGCATCGAAGAAAAAATCGACATCCCCGATAGCCGCAAGGAAGATTTCCGCCAGGAGATCATGAACTACATCGGTGCGTTGTCGCTCGATGGTAAGAAATTCGAGTACAACACTAACGCCCGATTGCTGAAAGCGCTGGAACTGAAATTGTTCGAAGATCAGCGTGATACGATCAAGCTGAAGAATCTGGTCAGCACGGTGGTTGACGATGAAACGCAGCAGAAGATCGACGTCGTCAAGCAAAGGTTGATCAAGTATTTCGGTTACAATGAAACATCCGCCGCCGATGTGCTGAACTATGTGGCGAGTATATTTGCGCGTGGGGATAGCAAGCAGGATGATTAGTTGGAGTTGTCCGTCGTCGGTGGTCCGTGGTCAGTTGAAATTCCAACGGACCACGGACCACTTACAACTGACATTCTTAAAAATGGACAAAAACGTTCGCCGTTCCGGTTTAGCCCTCGCCTTGGCAGGATTGCTCGGGGCGTTGTTCTTTTGTATGACCGATCCAAGATATGGCCTGCGAACGAATATCGCTTTGGAGCTGATTGACCGCGTGAATGAAGCTCGCATCGGCACGACGGTTGGTATTGGGGGCTCGGTGATCGTGCTTTTAATTGGATTGTGGTTGATGACGAGACGGGCGGCGTGAATGGCAAGCCGTAATTGTCCTTGTGAGTTTCTATGGCTCAACTAGATGAATCACCCACCTCATTGAATGTTGCTGACTTGGCTACCGTCGTAGAGGAACTGCCGGCGGAGCCGTTTGGCCACAGGGCGGATAGACTAAAACCACCGGCGCTGCCGCTGCGGCGGCCAACGGCCTTGGGATTCATTGCAATAGCCGCCAGCCTCGCGTCTTTTTGGTATTTCATCCGTTCACTCGACGCAGTTGTTTATGTTTGGTCGGACGCCATGGGCCCTGGCAGGACGGAGCATCCTTCCGCGACCGTTTGGGATTACATCACCGGTTCGCAGTGGACAGAAGGTCTCGTATTCTGGCCGATTTACTTGCTCGGTGCCATCAGCGTGTGGCTTGCCGAAGTTTCTACCCTTCCGACCGCCCAGGTTGCGATCTGGCTGGGAAGAGTATTGCTCACTTTGGCATGTATTCTCGCCGTTGCGGGCCGCGTGCTCTCGGAGCTTGCCTCCGGTATGGCGTGGGCGGGACCGGAGTATAAGGAGGGACTGAGCTTGTGGTTCGCGGCGATGTTTCTCATGCTGTTGGCCACTTGGCTGGCGGGTTGGTCTTTCCGAGGGCGTTCAACTAGTAATGATCAGCAACACGGTTTTGAGGTCATTCAAAAATGATTCTTAAAATCGAAAAAGATCATCAACGCTTTCGCCAGATCGTCAAAGTTTCGTAGGGTCCGCTTGCGCGGACGCAATCGTAGCCGAAGCAGTAGCATTCCGTTCATCAAAATAGACACGGATCATTGATTTCGCGGCTTCGTGAATAATCTTGGGTTGTGATTCAAAAAAGAACCAGATGGGCCGAAAACTTTCTCTATCCCGAACTAAAAAATTAACGGAAGCGTTGAACACACTTCCAGTTGAGATTCAATATCTTCGGGTGCCCATACTTTCGATCGCACAGCAAGACCAGGATTTATTGGGCTGTGGTGAGTGCGATTGGTCTGTCTTTGAAGCGGCTTGGAAGCAGCGGGCGGCTGGTCTTGACAATTCGGACGCATCTGATTTGGCAATTGCACACAATCAGGCCTTGCAGGATTGGGCCGCAAATGCCGGCGATCAAAGTTCGGTCTGGCTCGGACCGGTTTGGTTTCTTATTGGCCTTTCTTTTGGCCCGGCTTTTAGTCAGGTGCCTCCAACCAATCCCGTCGTCATTCCTGATCTGAACGCTAAGTTGTTGGTCGACATCCCACCAAATCTTGACTTTCAAGATATCGGAGACGGCATCTCTTTGAGAGACAATGTCGTTTCGATTTTAGCGTTTCCGGTCTCGGAAGCAGATTTCGACTCTCTGAAAAATGACATGGTCTCGCGAGGGTCAATGAGTTCTGCGGAATGTGTTAAAGAGTCGCTATTGCGGGAAGGCCATTCTCACGCTTGTGATGACGCATTCAGGTTGCAACGCGTGAGCGGGGTGCGTTATCTGGAAATCGTCGAATCCTCAAAAAAGGTCTTCGCCGCAAGATATTTTTTATCAGTTCCCGGTGGACACGCACAAGTTTTGCTCAATAGCCTGACTGACGACGGTTTGGATATTGAGACCTACAATTCTCTGATTGATTCAATCCATGTAGTCCCTAGTGATTTGGATGGCTGACCGATGGTCCTCAAAATCGAAAAAGATCACCAACGCTTTCGCCAGATCGTCAAAGGACGAATCCGCGATGACCTGCGCAAGTTCCTCACGAAGGGCGAACTGATCGGTAAGGAAGGGAAGCACCTCATCAGTATTCCGGTGCGCGGGATTGAGTTGCCGCACTTCCGCTACGGAGACAATTCCGGCGGCATCGGAACCGGTGACGGTAAGGAAGGGGAGGTCGTCGGCAAAGGGAACGGCAAAGGCAAAAGCCAGGGTGGCACCGAGCAGGGCCATCACATGATGGAGGTCGATCTGACCCTTGATGAGTTGGCTGAAATCCTCGCCGAAGAACTTAAGCTTCCGCGCATCGAACCCAAGGGCAAGCACCGCATCACGACTGTCCGCGATAAATACAGCGGCATCCGCACCGTTGGGCCGGACAGCCTTCGCCATTTCAAACGATCCTTCAAGCAAGCCCTCAAACGGCAGATCATGATCGGTGACTATGACCCGAACAATCCGGTCATCATCCCGCAGAAAAAAGACATCCGCTATCGCAGTTGGAAGGAAGTGAAGTGTCCGCAGAGCAACGCCGTCATCATCTTCATGATGGACGTCAGCGGCTCGATGGGTGAAGAACAAAAAGAGCTGGTTCGCCTCGAAAGTTTTTGGATCGACACCTGGCTGCGCAAGAATTACGAGGGGATTGAAAGCCGTTACATCGTCCATGATGTCGCCGCGCGTGAGGTCGACAAACACACCTTCTATCATCTTCGAGAAGATGGCGGCACCAAGATCAGCAGCGCCTACAAGGCCTGCAAAACCCTGCTCGATCAACACTATTCTCCAGATGAATGGAACATCTATCTCTTCCATTTCAGCGACGGCGACAACAGCAGCGAAGCCGACAGCCGCGACTGCATCAAGCTCCTGAAGGAACAACTGTTGCCGGTCTGCAATATGTTCGGCTACTGCCAGGTCGCGTCGGCCTACGGTTCCGGCAACTTCATCAACGTGCTGCACGAGCATGTGAAAAAAGAGCCGAAGGTTCTGACGAGTCGGGTGAATTCGAAGGATGATATTTACGATTCGATCAAGACGTTTTTTGGGAAGGGGCACTAAATGAATTTGGGAGTCGGAGGATTGCTTTGGGATAACATGAGCCGCGAAAATCGCAGGTCTGCATCTGATTTAAGACAGGCTGAAATTCCAAAAGAGCCTGGAGTGTACGCGTGGTTTCGTGAAGGCCTACCCATTTACGTTGGGAAAGCTTCATCGCTTCGACGGCGTGTTGGGGGTAATCATTTGGGTAAAGGCGTTTGTCTGACCGGTTCGGCATTCAGGCGTAACGTCGCTGAACACTTGGGTATTGCCACCTCTGCTGATATCAAGGCAAAACGTCGGGAAATTTCTCGCAAAGAAGCCGACGCGATTGGCATTTGGATAAGCAACTGTCAGGTCACCTGGATTGTGTGCGATAGTGAATTTGATGCTTGTAGTTTAGAAGATCGAATGAAACAGGAATATCAGCCGCCTCTTACGAAGTTGTAACCTATCCAATGTGCTGTTTCGCACCGCGAATTAACCCTGGACTAAGTTTTGTAGGGACTGCATCGCCAATCATTTTTTATCGAGTCCAAAATGTCCTCCACTGCCACCAAACCCATCACCGCCGATGACTTGCTCAAAATGGGCGACATCGGCCGTTGCGATTTGATTTACGGGGAGTTAATCGTGATGAGTCTCACCGGAGCGGAACATGGCGTCGTCGCAATGAGATTGGGTGCGTTTCTCAACGCCTTCGTGACCCAGCACGGGATTGGAGTCGTCTTTGCGGCAGAAACCGGATTTAAGATCGCCAGCAGCCCCGATCTCGTTCGAGCTCCGGATGCAAGCTACGTTCGGAAGGATCGCCTCGCGGGTGGGCTGACGAAAGGGTACTTCGATGGCGTACCGGATCTTGCCGTGGAAGTGCTTTCCCCTGACGACCGAATGCGCGAAGTGGCCGAGAAAATTGCGATGTGGCTTGCACACGGAACGCAAGTCGTTTGGGAGGCCGATCCGCGTACGATGACAGTCATCATCCACCGGGTTGGGCAGCCGCCGCAACGCCTGGGAATCGACGATACTCTACGCGAGGTATCACTGTTGGCGGGCTTTGAGCTGCCTTTGTCAAAGGTGTTTACTTTGCTTTGACGTGCTGCGTTTGGGATCAATTTCACGCCGCTGGGACCACGAGCGGACGAATGTGCTTCGCAATCGTGGGAATGATGTCCCGAGCCGCGATCTTTGCGTCGTAACGTGCCTGAAGATTCAGCCAGAGACCCGGGGTTGTCTTGAAGAACACAGCGAAACGCGCTGCAGTGTCAGATGTAATGGACCGATGGCCCCGGACAATATCGTTAATGCGCCCGGGTGGAACATCGATGGCTCGAGCGAGCGCGTTCTGGCTCAGATTGAGCGGCTTGAGAAACTCCTCAAGCAGCGTCTCGCCGGGCGGAATGGGTTCGAGAAGTTTGTTCGCCATGGTTCCTCCTCTTCCGGAGAGTCTTTCGATGGTAGTCGACAATTTCAACTTTTTCGAGATAGTTCAAACAGAACATCCCCCCACCTCCGTTGGCTTTTGGGAGCCTATGGAGACTACAATCGGTAAAGGATTTTCATGGCCACCCACACTCTAGCCGCCTTCCCCGAAGAACTGCTCGCGGCCAAGAAGCAGATCCGCGAGCAGGCCCGCACCTATGGGCTGGATTTCTTCAATGTCATCTTCGAAATGTGCGATTACGAGCAGATGAATCAGCTTGCCTCGTATGGCGGATTCCCGCAGCGCTACCCGCACTGGCGGTGGGGGATGGAGTATGAGCGGCTGCGCAAGCAGCACTTCTACGGGCTTGGCCGCATCTATGAGATGGTCATCAACAATGATCCCTGCTACGCCTACTTGCAGGAATCCAATCCGCTCGTCGATCAGAAACTCGTCATTGCCCATGTATACGGACACAGCGATTTCTTTAAAAACAATCTGTGGTTCAGCCAAACCAATCGCAAGATGATGGACGAGATGGCCAACCACTCCACGCATGTCCGCAAGCATGTGGAGAAACACGGGCAGGATGTGGTCGAGAAGTTTTTGGATGTCTGTCTATCGCTGGAACACTTGATCGACCCGCTCAGCATGTTTCTGAAGCGTGGCGACAATGATTCGGCGCACCAGGAGCCGAAGCGCGAGGAACCGGCGGCGAAGTTCAAAGCCAAGGACTATCTCGATCGCTGGATCAATCCGCCGGAAAAACTGGAAGCTCAGGCCAAGAAGGATCGCGAGCAAAAGGCCAAGTTTCGCCATGCCACGCCCGCGCAGCCGACGCGCGATGTGTTGCTCTATCTGCTCCAGCACGCCCGGCTCGAAGATTGGCAAATGGATTGTCTGTCGATCGTGCGCGAGGAAAGCTATTACTTCGCTCCGCAGGGAATGACCAAGGTCATGAACGAAGGCTGGGCCAGCTATTGGCACAGCACGTTGATGACCCGACATTTTGTGGATGCGAAGGAAATTATTGACTATGCGGATCACCATAGCGGCACTATGCATATGCCGCCGGGGAATTTCAATCCGTACAAAATTGGAATTGAACTGTTCCGCGATATTGAGGAGCGTTGGAATAAAGGGAAATTCGGCCGGGAATATGAGGAAGCCGACAATCTCGGTGAAAAGAAGCACTGGGACAAGGGGATGGGGCTTGGCCGTGAGAAAATTTTTGAAGTACGGCGAGTCTACAACGACGTGAATTTCATCGATGAATTCCTCACACCTGAATTTATCGAGAAGCACAAGTTCTATCAGTATGGCCGCGATCCACATTCCGGCCAACTTCGCATCTTGAGTCGCGATCCGGTGCGGATCAAACAGACGTTGCTCTATCAGCTCACGAATATGGGCCAGCCGTTCATTTACGTGGCCGATGGAAATTACTGCAATCGCCATGAGCTGTATCTGGCCCATCAGCACAACGGGCTGGATATTGAAGTGAAGTATGCGATCGAAACGCTGAAGAATATCTGGCGAATCTGGCAACGTCCGGTGCATTTACAAGCCCGCATCGATGATGACATGATCCTGTTCAGCTACGACGGGGTGCAGCCGAAACAGCAGGCGATTCATGATGATTTGCCGAAGGCGGCGCATCAGGTGGAGTGAGAATGGGTGTTGACCTAACCAATGCGGCTGGCGAAGAATTTTACTTCAGTAATTTTTCATGGCGTTGTCTAATGGCGTTCGCAGAATCTAAGGGTTGGAGTCACTCAATCGAAGATGCAGACCGCTTTAGCACTTCGGAGGCGAATGTTTTTACAGATTTTCTGGAAGAGCATTTGATAGGAATGAGCGCTGAACATCTTTCGGCAGAATTCACTCGGATATTGGTGGAGCCAAGCGACTCGCGGATGTTTTCGAATGAGCCGATCAAGGTGAGTGATGCTGGTTTGGATCATCTGCGTAAATTTATCGAATTTGCCCGTCGCGGCGCCTTCGATATCCTATATTGAGTTCCATGGGTTTCGCTATGCCGTTTCAGGTTAACGAAGATTTCACGAGCAGGGGGAATACTACGAGAATGACCGCGCATCAATTCCTCCAACTTGGAGAAGATCCTGTCGGTGTAAGGCTGGAACTGGTTGATGGGCAAGTTGCCATAAGTCAAAGTCAAACTCCAGTGCATTCGCGCATCGTGGTTCAAATGACTTGGGTATTGGCAAATCACATTGATTCCAAAAGTTTGGGCGAGCTTTTTTATGATTTAAATACGATTTTAGACACAGACAATGTCCGCCGGCCGGATCTGCTATTTTGCTCGAAGGATCATCTGGATTTAATCGGCGACGAGGCGATGGACGGCGCGCCCGATTTGGCGATTGAAGTGCTGAGCCCAAGCAGCGTCAAGACGGATCGTGTCGACAAGTTTAAGCAATATCAAAAAGCCGGAGTGATGGATTATTGGATCATTGACCCGCAAGTGAAAACGATCGAATCGTGGAATCTCGAAAATGGCCAATATGTGCCAGCCGGTCGTGGCCAGGGTGCGGATACAGTCCGATTCAAACCTTTTGCCGATTTGGAAATTCCTTTGAGTCGATTGTGGGGGAACTGAATTACCGATTTTCTGGCTCGAACACATTCCGCAATTCCTTGTCGAGTCGGAGGAAGGGTAACCGACAGATGGTCAATCAAGTTGTAAAGAATCTCCGCGCGATGCTGTTCGTACGACCGTGGCTGCTTTGCACCCATGTCTCGATCGGAATCGGGTTTCTGGCGGTCGATTTTAAGGCGACCCACCGTCACAAGTTCCTTTACCAGCGTT
>JBBRMF010000028.1:0-32254 GCA_038230975.1 Tepidisphaerales bacterium | reverse complement strand
TATGCAAGGGGTGGATAAATCGACAGGCTCAGTACCGGGAGAGGGAGAAATCGGGTACGCCGGAACTGTCACACACCCGGGTGGGGGTCTTTTTCGATAAATCGACGTGGTTCAGCGGACTTCCCCCCACCCCAACCCTTCCCCGGATTACCGGGAGAGGGAGAAATCGGGCCCGCCGGAAATGTCACGCACCCCGCAAAACGGGCCACGCCATCGCGTGGCCCGTTTTTGCGATATGATGATACACTGAATTGCAAGAACGAGAGGAGTTTCCATGGACGCCGAAGATGCTATTTATGATCGCGGACGTGGCCCCGAAATCCGGGGAACCCGGATCACCGTCTACAACGTAATGGACCACCATTTAGCTGGAAAATCGACGGCATGGATCGCGCAGTTCTACGGAATTTCCGAGATCGCCACCCACGCCGCCGTTGACTACATCGACGCTCATCTCGGCGAATTGATGCCCAAATATGATCGCGATTTGCGGTGGGCACGCACCGGAAATCCGCCTCATATTCAGGCGTTATTTGCGGAATCTCACCAAACGCTCATGCGGCTGAAAGAAAACGTGGATCGCCAGCAGAAAGCTCAAAATGCTGCGACTACTGGCTGACTAAAATGCCGAAAAATATCTGGACGCAATCTTGTCCGTTTGTGTTTCGCCAGACTGGGCGGCACTGTGGAATAAACTTGGTGTCCGGGTTAGCTCATTCAGCGAGCTCTCACTCAAACATTCCGCGTCGGATTACGTTCTGTGGCATACCTGCCAGCGGGAAAACGTGATCCTTTTCACCGACAACCGAAATTCCGATCGATCGGATTCATTGCAGGCTACCATCATCGCGCACAATACCGTTACCAGCCTTCCCGTGCTTACCCCCGGGGAATCGCAGCGACTTCTCATCGAACGCGAATACGTCGAACGCGCCGCAATTAGATTTCTCGAAATACTATCAGAGGTCGACCTATTTCGGGGAGCGGGACGACTATTCATTCCTTGATACGCCGTTCGCGCCTTACCAAAGTCCGATCGCTATGCGTACCCCATTTTACTGAATGATTCCTCGTACTATACTAGTTCCACGAGTAACTAAACTGCAATCCGCCATTCATCGAGAAAAGCATTACATTGAACAAACGCCCCCTCATCGGAATCACCACCGACACCGTCGACGGCAAGCCCGCCTACTACCTCGCTTTCGCCTACGCCACCGCCGTCGAAAAAGCCGGGGGATTGCCACTCGCCATCCCCTACCGCACCGACCCTTCCCTGATCCCCCAATACCTCGACCTGCTCGAAGGCATCCTCTTCACCGGTGGCGATGACCTCGACCCCGCGCTCTACGGCCAAACCTGGCATCCCAATGCCGGTCACATCGATCCCGACCGCCAAAACTTCGAACTCGCATTGCTCGCCGAAGTTGAAAAACGCCGCCTCCCGGCACTGTGCATCTGTCTGGGCTGTCAACTTCTCAACGTTTCGCGCGGTGGCAGCCTCCACCAGTTCATCCCCGACCTGCCCGACAAAGAAGAACACCGCAAAGTCGGTGAAATCCTCCGCCGCCATGCCGTAACCCTTCAACCCGATTCACAACTCGGCAAAGCCATCGGCCAATCCGAAATCTCCGCCAACACCTACCACAAACAATCCGTCAACGTCATCGGGCGCGGACTCCGAGTCGTCGCCACCTCCCCCGACGGAATCATCGAAGGTTTAGAAGACCCCACCTTCCCCCTGCTAGTCGCCGTCCAATGGCACCCCGAACGCCTCGCCGACGAACCCGCTCACCTGGCTCCCTTCAAACTCCTTGTAGAAAAAGCCTCTTCCTCTTCGCCACGGAGTGGCACCAGAATTTAGCCCACGGCGCAAGCCGTGGGGGAAACCGTCGCCAAACCAAAAAGCCCCGGAGGGGCGACAGAAATCTGCCGCCCCTCCAGGGCTTCGCACGCCATACACAACCTCCCACGACTCACGGCGTGGGCTAAATTCTACTGCCACTCCGTGGCGAACCAATCTTCCTCACACCCCCGGTTTCAACATCTCTTTCGCCGGTTTCGTCGTCGCCCCTCTCGCCGAGGGCATTGGCCTGACTTCCACTTCCCCCAACTTCTCCAGCGATGTTTTCACCGCCGCCGCCGGCGCCACCACCACAATTGTAAACGCATCCGGCTTCACGTATTTACCCATCACCGACTTCACCGCCGCCGCATCCACCCCTAAAAGCCGCGCGGGATATTTGTCGTAATAATCGATCGGGTAATCATTCAAAATACCCTCCAGCCGCGTGCCCGCTTGTGATTCAATTGTCTGCATTCCCATCACCATGCTGCCGGCCACGCGCAGCTTCGATTCGGTCATTTCGGTTTCCGTCACTTCCGCGTCGCGCATGCCGTCGATCACATGGATCGCCGCCTCGATCGTCTCGGCCACCGCATCCGGCCGCGTCTCGGTCGTCACCATGAACTCACCACCATGTCGGTTCGGCCGGAACATCCCGCCGATGCCGTAGACCAATCCCTTTTCCGCCCGCACATATTTCATCAATCGCGAATCAATCCCACTGCCCGTCAACACCTGCCCGGCCAACGAACCGGCAAACTTATCCTCATCATGCGTTTCATATGCCTTGATCCCCATGCGAATCGTCACGCCCTTCGCCTCCGGCCGATCAATCAAAATAAGCTTCCGTTTCGTCGCCGGTTTCACTGCCGCATAGTCCACCGTCGCCCAATTCTTCGCCGGTTCCCAACCGGCCAGCAACTTCTCCGCCAGTTCCTTCCCCTTCTCTGCCGTCACATCGCCCGCGATCACCAGCACCGCATCATTTGGCCGATAGTACGTTCCGTAAAACGCCTTCACATCCTCCAGCGTCACCGCTCCCGCCGTCTGCGGGGTCGCGTGCAGGCCCATGATCGAACCGGCATAAATCGCCGCGCTCAACTCATTTGCCGCCACGCTCTGCGGCGACTCCTGCGACTGCAACAAACCGTTGACGACCTGATCCTTCACCTTCGCAAACTCCGCCGCATCCCAGCGCGGCTGCAACAGAATCTCGCGCATCTTCCCCATCGCAAAATCCAACCGATCGCTCGTACACGATCCGCTAAAACCCGTGTGATCCCCGCCATCACTCACACCCAGCGAAATCCCGCGCGATTCAAGATCATCGTTCAATTCCTCATAAGGTTGATTTACCGTCCCATGCCGCAACATTTCGGCGCACATCCCGGCCAAACCTTTTTTCTCCGCCGGTTCACTGTGCGATCCCCGCCGCATCGCCAAATTCCAACTCACCAACGGCAACCGATTATCCGTCATCACAATGACCTTTACCCCATGCACATCAATCTCTGTCCCCTTTTTGAACTCCGGTGCCGCCGCACCCTTGGCCAGCGGTGCATGTTCCGGATATCCTTCCGGAAATTTCACCACGCGCGGCGCAATTGGTTTGCCCGCCGGCACCACCGGTGCATTGATCGCCGCATCCGCCTTCGTCGCCGCAGCCCGCGCATCCTTCCCAAGCGGGTCCGGCTTTACCAGCAATTCCGTCGCCCGCTCCGGCTTCAAATACTTCTCCGCCATCGCCTTCACATCCGCGACCGTGATCTTTTCCATCTTTTGCATCTGCGTGTTCACGCGATTCGGATCGCCGCCAAACAACATCTCATCCCCCACTTGCGACGCCAGCTTTTCAGCCGTCTCCCGCTCGTGTGCCAGCGCCACCCGCCATTGCGTCTTGGCTTTTTTCAACTCCTCTTCCGTCACGCCCTTCTCGCGCACTTCGGCGACCGCATCGAACAGCACTTTCCGAACATCATCCGGATTCTTACCCTGCATCACCCGCGCATTCACAATAAATACCCCCGCATCTTCCAGCGCCATATCGCCCGCACCCACCCCAACGCACAAAGGCTTTTCGCTCCCAATCAGCAATCGATCCAACCGGCTCGATCGCCCATCTCCCAAAATCGTTCCGAGCAACGTCAGCGCATAATGATCATCCGATTTTTGTTCCGGCGTCTTGTAACCAATCAGCAATGCCGGCAACGGTACGCGCTGCGGCGTCACCGCTTTGCGCATCTCCGTCTGCTCCGGTTCAATCGGAATCTCCCGCTTAATATCCTTCCCCTTCGGAATCCATGCGTAATATTTCTTCACCATCGCCTTGGCTTCATCGGCCTGAAAATCCCCGGCTACCACCAGGATGGCGTTGTTCGGCACATAATACGTATTGAAAAAATCCTGCAGTTCACTCACCGCCGCCGCCTGCAAATGCTCCATCACGCCGATCGGCGTCCACCGATAGCTATGCGCCACAAACGCCGTCTTCAAAAAATCCTCGTACATCGTCCCATACGGCTTGTTCTGCCCCATCCGCCATTCCTCGGCCACCACTTTCCGCTCGGTCTTATAGATCTCTTCCGACACCTTAAAACTGCTCATCCGATCCGCTTCCAGATACAACGCCATGTCCAGATGATTCGATGGAATCGTGTTCACATACACCGTCTGATCAAAGCTCGTAAACGCATTGGAAATACCGCCGACCATGCCAATCAGCTTCATGTGTTCTTCCGGCTTCACATGCGCCGAACCCCGAAACATCATGTGCTCAAACATGTGCGCAAACCCCTGCCGATCCGGCCGTTCATCCCGACTGCCCACATGGTAAAGCACCCGCACATGCACCACCGGCGCCTGATGCAACGGCACATAAATCACCTTCAACCCGTTCTCCAGCGTCTCGGTCGTAAACGAAATATCCTCCGCCGCAAAAACCGAAAGCGACACGGCCATCAAAACCGAAAGAAAAGTGAATCGACGAAAGATCATTCTAGCACTCCAGAAAGTGTCTTGTAGCACGGGCTTCCAGCCCGTGTGAGCGATGCAACCATCATAGCCTGATTAGGATGCGCCAACGACCCCCGAAGTTGCACGCATAAAACACAGAGAAATGACTCAATCGAATTTATCGCTTATCTACGGCGTTGGGTGCCATGGCCACGCTCAAATTGAGCCGTCTCACCGAAACCGGCCTCCGCGTGGCCATGTCTTTCTTGCCCGAAAAAGAAAGACATGGCCACGCGGAAAGATCCCTTTCGTGCAACTGGGCGAAAGCGGCGTGGCCATGGCACCCAAAATCTCGCTCGACACAAATAAATCGAGCCATTTTCCCCCAACCCCGTTACCATTCCCCCATGCCGCCGTTTTCGCTCATCATGTACCACTCCACCGGCTACCCGATCACGGCCATCCTTACCTTCCTATTCATCTACCTTTTCATCGTCACCTCTCCGCTGTTCATTGCATTTACGCTTTTCGCCATACTCAGTCATCTCTTCGACCGATGGCAGATGAGAGCCATCCTGACCCTCGAACAAAAAACAAAATCCCACCTTTGCCTCCATTGCAACTACGACCTCCGCGCCACCCCCAACCGCTGCCCCGAATGCGGAACGTCACGCACTCAAACCATCGCGGTCTGAGGTGGCATGGGCGTCCCGCCAGTGCATCTTTTTTTCTTGACACGAAAAGCACGGGCGAGAAAGCCGTTAAGTTTTCACATGCTCTGTGTCAGCCAACACCCTTAACCACTCGCGAATCACCGCAACGATTGAGGCTGTGGAACCTTTTCAACCATACGTTCAACCCAAGATTGCAATTCAGTTTCGGGCACCCATTCGACACCTAAATCTTCAAAAATCTTTTTTGCATCATTGTAAACGGTCGTGTTGGTCTTCGGCGGAAGGGCTACGATTCCCAAGGGAAAATCTTGATCCACTGTCTTTATTTCCTGTGTGATCCATGCAGCAGCGCTAATTTCTTTTTCAAGCGATTTCGAGTCTGGAATTTGGAATGAAAGACATTGCCCTGCAAAGATCGGATGTCCATTCCCGACACTCACATCACACTGATATCCCTTATGCGTACCGCGAAGCATATAACCCTGATCCTTGAGGTAAGAGCGACCGACCGGGCCAAGTCGCTCCAGAAGCTTCTCTCGGACCCGCCGCGTTACGAGCTTTACAACATCGCTCTTTACGCGATAACCGCGATTGGCCGGTCCGTTCTGAATCAGATAAACGGGGACGACATTAATCAGCAAATTGTCCGGGCTGAGCAATGACGCCGCAGGTGGTGTGAGCTGAATCGTACCTTTCCAGCTGTCGACTACGCGACGAATCGACTCCTCATCGAAGTGCTTCGCGTCCCTCGCAAATTCCTTCAGGAATGAAACGTCTTTCCCCGCAAAATTTCGTATGCGACTCCAGTTGTCTAGGAAGCACGAGTGCGTCTCCCCAGAACCAAAGCAGAAAATGCCAATGTTGATTCTTTCATTGCGACCCGCATCGGGAACGTACTGAGCAATGCTGTAGTAAGATGGCATCGTCGTCTCCTCTTTCATCATGCCAATAATTCATCGCGGCGTTTAGCCAGAAACGTCGCCAACTCCACCCGTTCATCAAGTAAAATTCCCCAGTGGTCATGCGGCGCGGCGACTGCCCGGGCAATGACCAGGTCCGAAACCGCACGCAGGCCCAATTTTGCGGCCTCGATTTCACCGGCAGTTGTACCGCATGCCGAAACAATCACATTGTCCGGAATGGCTCTCCCGGTTCCACGGAGTGTGGCAATTGTCCAATTTGGGCCGCCGGGAAAAAAGTGGCCGTGATCAAAGGATAAAACCTGGCGCGGGTCACTGTCGTGATAGAAGAACTGATGGTCCGTAAATACACCGGCCCAGCCATACATGATCGCCAACCTTGCAAATCCCACTCGGTTTTCCGGTATCATCGTATGGGCAAAATCTTCTCGGTTCTTCGACACATCTGAACGATATAACGATCCGTGGGATACTCCGGCAATCATTCCACTTGCTCGGAATTCAGATTGCAGTGCGATCAACTCAGCAGGCACATCCACCAAAGCCACCGGTGCGACTGGAGCATTCATCGCTACACCAAGCAACCCCATCACCTGATCGTTGATCAGCACCCGCTGCTTTTGTGCGCCCTTTACGACATATCGGCGATTGTCTGAACATATCAACAGCGCTGGTTGCGAGTGCGAGACGAAGCACTTTTCAAATGTATGTGCACGGATCGGATCGGGTCGCATCGCTGATTCTTCGATGATGGTGACTCGCCATTGCGCTGGTGTCGGCATTCTTTACTTTCGAGTCGAGTGTAAGAATTGTATCCGAAACAAAATGGATTAGCCACAAATAAGCTCCTTTCCCATTCGCCAATTCCTAAAAATCTTGCAACCGGAACAAGGATCCTAACACTCTTGAATTTCTTTTCTGTCCTTCTCAAACGTCGCATACAACCCCATCTCCTGATTCATCTCCGCCTCGCCCAACTTCTGCATCTGCGTCCGTTTCGCGATATCATTTTCCCGTCGCACCACCTTCGGATCATCCGACCCCTCCGGCTCCGGTGAAAGCAAACCCAGATGCTTGATCAGATCAAACGCCAGCTTCGCATTCCCCTGCTCGATGGCGGTCTGCACCGCCGTCACCGCCGACTCGGAGATCGACAGCAATCGCGATCGCGCCATGCGCGTCTGATCCTTTCGCCAGGCATTAAACGCCGCGATAAATTCCGGTTCATCGCGCAACCATCGATAAATCGTGCCGCGCGAAACGCCCAGTTGCGTGGCCGTCTCCGGCAAGCTCATGCCCTCCCCCATCAGACTGATCGCCTTCTCCTGCGCGACAGTCAACGTTTGTGTCTCCAATACCTTCAACGCGGTTCCTTTGCGGCTCATGGGACTGCTCCTTTCCAATGACATTGTTTCTCAAATCAACGAAAAAATTGCGCCACAGAAACACAGAGTTTCGGCACCGTGACAAATAAACATTCGCTCTGAAGTTTCTCTCTGGAATTTCTCTGTGTTCTCTGTGTTCTCTGTGTTCTCTGTGGTTCATTCTCTTTTTGAACACTCGCGACAAATATCGCATCCCCATCAGGTCAGCGGCCCCACTGGGACAAAACACGAATCGCGAACCAGCACGCCCGAAACCGTGTATTTTGACCCACCCCGTTTTTTGTTCCATTTTGTTCCGTTTTGTTCGATTCGCACGAAGTTCGACCCGCTGTCATTTGCGAATTTCGCCGGATTCCGCTATGTTTCGCCGCTTCCTTGGGTCAATGAAAAAGCTGCAAACTTTAACCGAAAAATTGGATCAATATGGCCGCCGATACCACCCCCGTGAATGCCGTTGAAGCCCCCCCGCTTAAGCCGATGGTCATCGCCTCGAAGCTTGCTCCAACCCCAACCGGCAAACCAAAATATGCCGTGACGATCAAGCACACCGGTGGCCATGAAGTGGTGCTCGGTGATCCGCAGGCCACGCGGGCGCTCGTGGCATTGATGGATGTGCATGCGGTCAACGGTGGAGCCGCTTGCCACTGGGGTGGGCCGGCGGCTTTCGCGGAAATCATGTCGGCGGTTCACGGCGTGATGTTCGCCACGAAAGATCGCCCCTGGTTTGAAGCCTTCAACTTCGTCAACGATGCCGGCCATACCGAAAACGGCATCTACGCCCTCCGCGCCAACTACGGTTTTGATGGCATGACCTTTCAAGACCTGCGCGGTTTTCGCGGCATCATAAGCAAGCTCACCGGTCACGGTGAATCGCATCTCAATCCGCAAGGCGTGCTGCTGAGCAACGGGCCATTGGGTTCAGCGTTGCCGCAGGCGCAGGGATTGGCCATCGCCGACAAAGTCGCTGGGAACAACCGCGTGACGATCGTTACGATCTCCGACGGTGCCTCCATGGAAGGTGAAGCCAAGGAAGCCTTCGCCGCCATTCCCGGCTTGGCGAACAAGGGAAAGGTGAATCCTTTTGTGCTGATCGTTTCGGACAACGACACGAAACTTTCCGGCCGTATTACCCACGATAGTTTCAGCATGGCCCCGACCTTTGAAGCGATGGATGCACTGGGCTGGTCGGTCGTCGAAGTGCCTTTCGGACATGATCTGGATGCGGTGTACGAAGCCGTTGAGATGGCCGTCAAGGATGCCATCGTCACCCCGATGCGGCCCGTCTGTCTGCATGTGAAGACGATCAAAGGCTACGGCGTCAAAGCCACCGAAGAAAGCTCCAGCGGCGGGCACGGTTTCCCGCTCGCCAATGGTGAAAAAATCGTCGAGTTCGTCGACGAAATCTACGGCGGCGCACGCAACGTCCCCGATGAATTAGCCAAATGGGCCCTGGAACTCCGCACCGAATGGGAAGCCAAAGAAGCCAAGAAAAAGGCCGCTGCCGCCGTCGCTGCACCTGTGTCCGGCCCACCGGCGGTGAAGAAAGACAAAGTGCAAGCCGGTTTGGCCAAGGCGTGCATCAGAGCCGCCCAGGCCGGTTACCCGGTGTTCAGCATCTCGGCCGATGTGCAAGGCTCCACCGGGATCAGCGGTTTTCAAAAAGCGCTGCCCGACCGCTGGATCGAAGTCGGCATCGCGGAAGCCAATATGATCAGCGTCGGTGCCGGTTTTGCCAAGGTCGGTTTCATCCCCGTTGTCGACACCTTCGGGCAGTTCGGCATCACCAAAGGCAACCTCCCGCTGACGATGGCCGCCCTCTCGCAAGCGCCCGTGATCGCCCTGTTTTCGCACGTCGGTTTCCAGGACGCCGCCGATGGCGCTTCGCATCAGGCGACCACTTATTTCGCCGTCACCAGCCCGATTCCGCACACGACTGTCATCAGCCCCAGTTGCTCTGATGAAGCCGAATCATTGATGTATCAAGCCATCGAAAAATACGCCGCCGATCGCAAATCCGGCAAGGATGGCGAGAGCTATATCTTCTTCGTCGGCCGTGAAAATTACCCGCTCCATTGGGTTGAAGGTGCCACCTATCCCTGGGGCAAAGCCGAAGTGCTCCGCAAAGGAAAAGACATCACCCTCATCGGCTCCGGCCCCCTGCTGAGCGCCGCAATCGACGCCGGAAACAAGCTGGCGAAAGAAGGGATTGAAGCGACGGTCATCAACAACCCCTTCATCAACAAACCCGATCTGGAAACGATCGGCTCCGCGGTGAAAACCACGAACGGCAAGCTGATCACCATCGAAGACCACCAGGCCATCAACGGCATGGGCGCGCAAGTCTCCCACGCCTTGTCCGAAGCCGGCATCCAGCACACGATTAAAACCCTGGCCATCCATGGCGAGTTCGGTCAGTCGGCATATCTGGCCAAAGAACTCTATGACAAGCACGGTTTGTCGGCGGAGAATATGGTGGCTGAGGCGAAGAAGATGCTGGGGAGGTAGTTCTTTGTAAGGCCGCGAGTGGGAAGAACATCAGCACTATGCCCGATCAATCACAGCCAAAGATTTTCGCGATGGTCGCATCCGGTAGCCCTTTGTCATTGCAATCGGGATCATCGAAGCGAAATAGTGCTTACCAGCAATGGCTTTCTCGTATTGCCCGCAGTTACTTTTCGAGCCCGCATGCCGACGAGCACTTTCGCGGCTTAAACCTTTATCTGCGTATTGTATGGTTTCACAATTATCCCACTCGCTCACCTGATGTTGACAATATGATTAAACCGATTGCCGACGCGCTTGAAGGGACAGTCTACCCGGAAGATCGTCTGCTTTCGCAGTGTCTCTGTGAACGCGTTTACGTGCCGCCCGGGAAGAACATTGAAATCGTGAAAGGTCCGGCGGTCTCAACAAAGGTATTTGAAGCCCTCTTGAAGATGATAGGCGACAATCATCGAAGTATACTTTACATCGAAGTTGGAGAAGTCAGATATAATGCCTTGGTCATTGGTGTGCCAATTGGCGCGTCGCTGACAAGCGGAGACATTCAATGAATGCATTACAATATCTTCAAGCGGCGAAAATAGAGGAGTTGACCGAAGATTTACAAAAGCAAGGCTACTCCGTGACCGCGCATCCCGGCGGGTCGGAATCAGGATTCGACGTCGTCGCGGCAAAAAACCAGAAACGAATTGCGATTCAGGTCATGGCCAAGTCCGAACTCGGAGAGCGCGCGTCCGAAATCAGCAGAATGCGAGAGATGGCAAAGCAAATGGGTTTTACGGAATTTCGAGTGCTCATTGTAAGCCCTCCGCGCGAGCGGCATATTGAAATCGACGGCATCGACGACGCACTGTTGAACTATCTGCTTCACGAACATCCCGCACAGGAATTAATGGAGTTATCTTCCGACACGCAGATCGAAAACATCCACGATGTCGAGATTGATTCACTCACCTGGCATGAAAATGAGATGCAGGCCACGGGAACTGCCGTCGTGTCCGCCGAACTAAGCTGGGCGGGCGGCGAGTCGCGCGACGGTGCTGTGACGCTCGCCGATTTTCCACTCACCTTCAAGGCAATTCTCGATAGCGAACGAAAGATCAAGTCCGCTGAAATCCGCGTTGACACTTCGGATTGGTACGGGCCGCAATAGCCGCACACGTCCGCGCCGTGATTACGTCAACACCATGCGCACGAAGAGCGCGGGTGATTGGTCCCGGCACATGCTCGTCCATATAAAGCTTAACGCTCAAGGATTATCTCGAGGTAGCTTCCCTTCGACTCGCAACCGCGCGACAAGACGCGACGGTCCTGCTTTTTCCCGCATCTCCTCGGCATACTTCACGCTCGCTTCGATCTGCGCATCGCATTCCGGCTGATGGTCATAGTAATACGTAAAGGCGGCGTAGACGGCAGCCAAGGACAAATGCGAAAAATTCCGCTGCATCTCCTCGGGCCCCCAGCCGTTCGCCATCTTTTCCATGACCAGGTGAATGACTTTGATACGTGATCCGGCGACGCGGGCAACGCCGTGGTCATCGACTTCGATATGTCCACTCAAGGTGAGAGTCATTTTTGCCGTCCTATGGGTCTACGAATTATAAAGCCGACGATGCTGACTTACCATTCTGAAATCGATCGAACCTCGCTACAATAAACTTTTCTCGCCCCCAAGCGTCATACACTATGAAGATTGCCATGCGGACACCCCGATTATCAGGAGACGCCTCGATGCAACGTCCCGCTTCTTTCTCTTTAGCGCTTCGTCTTTTGACGATTTGCGTCTGTTCTCTTGGCGTCGCGGTTGTGTACGCGGCCGAGACCAAACCGCTTGTCCGCCCGCTCACATGGTATGCCTCTTATCAACAGGCCTGCGCCGAGGCCCGCAAAGGCGACAAGCTCATCATCGCCTATTTCTGCGGCAGCGATTGGGACGAATGGACCAAGAAGCTCGACAAGGAAGTTCTCAAGACCGATATGTTCCATGACTGGGCCGAAAAAAATGTCATCCTGCTGAAGTTCGACTATCTCAAGTTCTCCGGCAGCGCCACCGCTCGCGATACGATCGACAAGTACAAGATCAAATACAACATCTCCAAGGTTCCGACATTGCTCTTCCTGGATTCCGATGGATTCCTCATCGCCCGGTGTGGCTATCTCACCGCTTCGCTTAGGGAAGATGAAGACAAGGGCAAGCCAATCACCTGGATGAAGTACTGCGAAGACACGCTGAAAAATAGGCCGCCTCGCGCGGAGGTGATTCAGCAGAAGACGCTTGATGAGGCGATTAAATATGCGCGCAAGCACTATCTGCCTTTGGTGATTTTGATGCACAAAGGTGAGTTGCCGATGTACGTCCAGCGGAAAGCGGATCTGCTGAAGAATCAGCCGTTCGTGGCGTTTGTGAATCAGAACTTTGCGTTCTGTCAGATCAAATGGCCCGATGAGACCGATAAGTCACAGGATGCCACAAACACACGCGCGTTTATCGAAGAAAACAAGATTGCGGCCATTCCAATTCAGTTGGTGATCTACGACTATTTCGTTCAGCCGCCCCTCTCAAAAGTGCGCGATCGCGTGCCGGTGACGACGTTACAGGATATTGATCCCCTGATCGAACGCCTCGACAAGAACGTCTCCAATCCCGATTACAGCGGTGCCTGGCTCGATGACTGGCGGCAGGCGACGTTTATTTCGACGCGTTTGAAAAAACCGCTCTTCATCCTGTTCACGCAGCCGGACACCAGCGAGCCGAGCCAGAAGTTTGACGCGGAGATTTTTCAGACCGAAGAATTCAAGAAGTACGCCAAAAAGAACATGGTGCTGATGAAGGTGGAGTTTCCGGGCAGCCCTGCCAAACAGAAAGAGCAATCTGAGGCGTTAAAGGAGCAGAACAAATCGCTGGCGGACCAATATGCCATCCGGGGTTATCCGTGGGTGATCATTCTGAACTTTATGAATCAGCGGATCGGTGAGTCCAAGTATATGAAAGGTGGACCAGACTATTTTTTAAAGCAAATGGATGAAGTGATCAAAGCCGATCAATTTTCCAGGCCTTCCGGTCGTTGAACCAGAATTTGGCGAAGTCGACCAACGTCTGTCCCGGCCGAGCGTTGAAGTGGCAGAGTGCCTGTTAACACAGTCGCCTGAAATGGCGTTTTTCAGTGAATTTCCGGGTTCGGGCGGTTAAATTTCCCTTTGTAATGGGTCGAGCCATCGGATATAAAAACGTTTGCCCGCTGATCTACAATAGAAATTCCGAGATTGATGTTCCGATTGAAGGGAGCTTTTTCCATGGCTTCTCGACGCGATATGCTCCGCACTCTGTTGGTTGGTGCTGCGGCCGTTTCGGCCTCCCCGCTGGTCTCGTCCAGCGCACGCGCCATTGAACCCCCCAAGCCTAAGACTCTCGTCGGCCCGGATCTTTCGGATCGCGAAAAAGTCATTCACGCGCTAAATCGACTCTCTTACGGCCCACGGCCGGGTGAAGTGGATCATATTCTTAAAGAAGAAGGCCTCGCCAGTTGGGTTAAAAAACAACTTTCACCCGATTCCATTGATGATGCCGCCCTGGAAAAAACCGTAGAATCTAAATTCCCCTGGGCCGATAAAGTTAGCATCATTGAAATGCGGAAGCACGCCCCGGAAGAAGGTCGCGGTGACCGCACTTACAAAAGCGTCAAAGACGTATTGCCCAGTCTTGTGTTAACGCGCGCCGTCGAAAGCAATCGCCGGTTCAAGGAAGTGATCGTTGATTTCTGGCGGAACCATTTCTGCGTGGACATGGGGGATGATCAGCAGAAAAGCCGTCGCTGGACTTCCGGGCATTACGAAGACCAGATCATCCGCAAACTCGCCTTCGGTAAGTTCAAGGAAATGCTCTTTGCCTCCGCGCGTCACCCGGCGATGCTGGAATACCTTGATAACCAGCTCAGCCATAAAGACAACTGGAACGAAAACTACGCCCGCGAAGTGATGGAACTTCACACCCTCGGTGCTGATCGCGGCTATGGGAATGACGACGTCCGAGAACTCTCGAAAGTCCTCACCGGTTGGCAGTACAACAAGAAATTCCAATTCGAATTTAATGCCGAAGCTCACCAGCCGGGCATCAAGAATTGGCTTGGTTACAAGATCCCGGCCGGATATGACGCCGGTGAAAAAGCCCTCTTTTATCTGGCAACGCACAAGTACACCGCCGAGTTCATCTCGATGAAGCTGGTGCGGTATCTGGTCAATGACAATCCCCCGCCCTCGCTCATCAAAAAGGCGGCGGCTGTCTTCATGGAATCCGAGGGCGATCTGCCCAAGGTCTATGCCGCGATTTTGAACGCCCCGGAATTTTACAATCGAGAACATTATCGGGCCAAGTTCAAAACCCCGTTCCAGTTCATGATCAGCACACTGCGGGCGACCAACGCCAAAATTGAAGATGCCCATGGCACTTGCCAGATGCTCGTTAAGATGGGTCAACCGATCTATCAATGCAATGATCCAACCGGTTATTTCGATCAGGCCGAGAGTTGGATGGATGCCGGTGTGCTGACCAGCCGCTGGGATTATGCATGGAAGCTCGTTCGCAACGGTGTCCCGGGGATTCAGCTCCCCCCCGCTTTCCTGGAACGGTACGCCAAGATGGACGAAGCCAAACGGGTTCAAGCCATCGCCGATGAAGTCGTCGGTGGGGATGTCGGTGAACGGGAACGCAAAACCACCGGTGAAACCGATCGCGTAATGAGCGTGCTTTTAGGCGGCCCATCGTTCCAACAACGCTAAGCTAAGAAAAACCAGCCGTAGCCGCTTAGGCGGCACGGTCTTCCGTGAATCAAAGATTGAATTGGAAAATTCAAAACCGAAAGGGAACTGTTATGAGCGCATCACGTCGTGATTTCCTGAAAAATTCAGGCCTGGTAGTCATGGCCGGCGCTGCCGGTTTCCTGTCCGTGGACAAATTCGCCCAGGGCTACGATTTCTACGGCAAAGGCGATCCGCAAGACAAAAAGAAAGGTGATCGCCCGCAGGCCCCCACCCTGGTGACCATCTTCCTGCGCGGCGGGGCGGACATGCTCAATACGTTCGTCCCATACGGCGACGATTTGTATCACAAGTTCCGTCCGAAAATTTCTCTCCGCGCCGATGCCAAAGGCAAGAACGGTGAGAAGGGCTGCATCCCGATTCTCAAGAGCGATTACTGGGGTATCAACACCGGTCTGGCTTCATTGATTCCACTGATCGATAAAGGCCGCTGCGTTCCGATCTTCAACGTCGGTTCGACCGATGGCACGCGCAGCCATTTCAGCGCCCAGGATTACATGGAACGTGGCGTTCCGGGCAACACGCTGGTCTCCACCGGCTGGTTGAATCGTTACCTTGAAGCCACCCGCAAAGGCACCGACGCCCCGCTTCGCGGTTTGAGCGCCCAGACGCTTCTTCCCCGCGCTCTGCGCGGCAACTATCCGGTTCTGGCCGGCAACAACCGCACGACCGAGATGGATCTGTTCGCCGACCTGTACAACTCACAGAACATGGTCGGTGTGACGGCTCGCGAAGGCGTCGCCATGGAAAAAGGTTCCAGCCTGGATGGCTTCAAAGCCGCCACGGCCCGCACCACCGTTCCTCGCCCCCTGAATGCCGATCAAACGCGTGATATCATCACCGCCTCGGGCAATGCCGCCGTCGAGCGCATTCGTGCTCTTGATTCGGCCTCCCAGATGCAAAACGACGGCAACTACCCCAACGGTGGGCTTTCCAATCAGCTCGCCGCCATCGCCCGCGTTATCAAGGCCAACGTGGGTCTTGAAGTCGCCCAGGCCGACCTCGGCGGTTGGGACATGCACAGTGATGAAGGCGGTGCCGCCGGCGGCCGTATGGCTAGCGCGGTGCAGCACCTTGGTGAATGTATCAACGCATTCGTCGAAGACCTCGGACCTCGCATGGACAAAGTCATGATCCTCGTCATGACGGAGTTCGGTCGAACCGTCCACGAAAATGGCGCTTCCGGCACGGATCACGGTCGTGGCAGCTACATGCTGGCGATCGGCAACATGCTTAACGGGGGTCGTCACTACGGAACCTGGAAAGGCATGGCCGACACCGAAGGCGGCCGATTCCTCCCGGTCAACACTGACTTCCGCGCGGTGTTTGCTGAATCACTCATCAAACTCTTCCACGTCGATCCGTTCCAGATGAATATCTTCCCCGGCTACAAACCAGCCCCTGATGCGTATCAGAATTTCATGAAGCAATTGAATGTCGCGGAAGCGTGATTAAAGCTGGCATCGTGCGATCCAGATACTTTCGGGCCGCGGCAGTCGAACGACTTCTGCGGTCCGGATGTTTTTGGTGGAGGAACAAAAGCGGACACGCATTGCATCCGGATATTGACGACCTGTCCTCTTATTCGTAAATTTTTGCCGTGGAACATAGCAATCTCATCACGATCGAAACGGGCAAGCGCAGCGGGCAGCCCTGCAATCGCGGCATGCGCATCACCGTGCGGGAAGTGCTGGAATATCTGGCTGGCGGCATGAGTGTCGACGAGGTACTGGCAGACTTTCCTGAACTCACAATCGACGATATCCGGGCCTGTCTTGCTTTCGCGGCAAGTCAAATCCCCAGGCCTGCCGCGTGAGCCTTTTATTTGCTCATAACCTGTCTTGGAGACTGCCTGCCCGACTGGCAAATGAATACCCGAATTCATTGCAGGTCGTTGCCGCCGGACTTTCCGGTGTCGACGATCGATTTGTGTGGACATTTGCGGCAGCCAGGAATTTCACAGTGGTCTCCAAGGATAAGGACTTCTTCGAGCGGGCCACTGCGCAGGGTCCGCCGCCGAAACTTATCTGGTTGCGCGTGGGAAACGGACCCACGCGGCAAATCGAGATTTTGCTCCGATCGCGTATGACGGAAGTCGCGGCGTTTCTCGGCGACCCATCGGCTGCGATACTGCAATTGCCGTAACTTCAAGTGACTGCTTGGCCGCACGTCGCGCGTTTCACGATTCGTTCGTTGACGATTTTTTCAACGCATTCCCGAACATCCGGATCGACCGTATAAGAGATGGAAAGATCGCCGAGCATTGGTCTGTTCCTGATGCGTCGAGGCTTATTCAGCAGATTAACGTTTGATATGAGTCAGGCGTTAACTTTTGAAGAAGGCTTTTTTTTACCGCAACCGTTGCGAACTCTCCCCGCTCCCATTAAGTTGCCGCACCGTAAGGCCGATAAAACAGGCGTCTGTACCCGCCTTGAAAAGAGCGGACAGGAAACGACCCGACGGAACCCAAGCGGAGCATCATGCCTTCTAACCCAACGACCCCCGCACCGAAGAGAGCTCTCATCACAGGCATCACCGGCCAGGATGGTTCGTACCTGGCCGAACTGCTTTTAGCCAAAGGCTATCTCGTCCACGGCATCGTCCGTAGAAGCTCATCGTTCAATACGGAGCGCATCGAGCACTTGTACCGCGATCCACACGATGCGAACACACGGCTGTTTCTCCACTACGGCGATCTGGTCGACGGAACCGGCATCCGCGAAGTGCTTACCCGCGTGCAGCCGGACGAAGTGTATAATCTTGGCGCGCAGTCGCACGTGCGGGTCAGTTTTGATCAACCGGTGTACACGGTGCAGACCGATGCGCTCGGCACGATGAATCTGCTGGAAGCGATCCGCGATACCGGTCGCCCGGTGCGGTTCTATCAGGCGTCCAGCAGCGAAATGTACGGCAAAGTTCTGGAAACCCCGCAGACTGAAAGCACACCTTTCTATCCACGCAGTCCGTACGCCTGCGCAAAAGTCTACAGCTTCTGGCAGACCGTCAACTACCGCGAGAGCTACAACATCTACGGCTGCAACGGCATCCTCTTTAACCACGAAAGCCCCCGCCGGGGTGAAACGTTCGTTACCCGCAAAATCACCCGCGCCGCCACTCGCATTCGCGAAGGCCTGCAGGAAAAACTCTTCCTCGGTAACCTTGATGCCAAGCGCGACTGGGGATTTGCCGGCGACTATGTCGACGCGATGTGGCGACTGCTCCAACAGGAAACCGCTGACGATTATGTCGTGGCAACTGGTGAAACGCACAGCGTCCGCGAGTTCCTAGACGAAGTCTTCGGTATTCTTGATCTCGATTGGAAAAAGTACGTCGAGATCGACCCGCGATACTTCCGCCCTGCTGAAGTCGATCTGCTGCTCGGCGACCCGGGCAAAGCCAAACGGATACTTGGCTGGGAACCCAAAGTCACGTTCAAGGCGCTTGCGAAAATGATGACGGAATCGGATTGGGAAATGGCCAAGCGCGAACGCGTGTTGGCGGACCACTCGAAGAAGAAATAGTTGAATGGCCGTGGCACGGGCAACTTGCCCGTGGGTTGTGGTACTCCGCAACTTTCGCCGGTACTCCGGCGAATAAAACAAGAGCGAAGCGTTCTTTCAACCGTTGAATCAAAAGATCGCTTCGCTCTTGCTGATTCGATCCGGGTACAGATCGAAATCGCGGCGTACCGCGAACATGGGCAAGATGCCCATGCCACTTTAAATCGTATAAGATAAACACCATGGATTTCTCCCGCACCGATCGTCTTCTTCTAACCGGTGGCAACGGTTTTGTCGGCACGGCCATCCAGCGCAAGTTGAAGGAGCGTGGGTATACCGATGTCGTCATCGTCCGCCGCAAGGATTATGATCTCACGCACGAAGCCGACGTCGAGCGGTTGTATCGTGATGTCAAACCTGCCGTTGTGTTGCATCTGGCGGCTGAAGTCGGCGGGATCGGTGCGAATCGCGATAACCCCGGCCGTTACTTTTTTGCCAACATGGCGATGGGTCTTCACCTGATCGAAGGGGCCCGTAAGAACGGCGTCAAGAAATTCCTCCAGACCGGAACAATCTGCGCATATCCAAATTTAACGCCGGTCCCATTCAAGGAATCAGATCTCTGGAACGGTTTCCCAGAAGTTACGAACGCCCCGTATGGCATCGCGAAGAAAGCGCTGCTGGTTATGTGCCAGGGGTATCGCCAACAGTACGGATTAAATGCGATCTACCTGCTTCCGGTAAATCTGTATGGGCCGGGGGATAATTTCGATCTGCATTCAAGTCATGTCATTCCGGCACTGATTCGCAAATGCGTGGAAGCCCGCGATCGTGGCGATCAGGAAATTATCGCCTGGGGAACCGGCCAAGCCTCGCGCGAGTTTTTGTATGTTGAAGACTGCGCCGAAGGGTTGGTTCGCTCGCTGGAACTTTACAACTCACCGGAACCGATGAATCTTGGGAATGGCCGTGAAGTGACGATTCGTAATCTCATGGAACTTGTGGCCAAGGCGGCTGGGTTCCAGGGCAAAATCGTGTGGGATTCCACCAAGCCCGATGGCCAACCCCGCCGATGTTTGGATGTGTCGCGTGCCATCGCCGAAATCAACTTCCGCGCGCAGATGCCTTTGGAAGAAGGCCTGCGTAAAACCGTGGAATGGTTCGAGCAGAACCGGGCGACGGCGAGACTCAACGGATAATTCAATCGACGCTCACCTTTTTCAATGGCGTCACCTTCTCCGAAAATACTGCTGATTTTTAGCCAGGTCTTCCCTCCGGACCCTGCGGCGGTCGGGCAATACATGCTCGATGCGGGCGTGGCGATGCATCGCCGAGGTCACCGCGTCCGTGTCTTCACGGCCAATCGAGGTTACGAAGATCCCACGCTGCGATACCCTGCGCGCGAAATAATTGATGGCGTTGAAATCCGCCGTCTGCCGTTTTCATCCTTCGGCAAAAAACCCATCTACAAGCGACTCCTCGGCACGATCAGTTTCATGCTCCAGTGCTTCTGGATCGCGCTCACTACCCGGCGGATCGATGGCATTTTATTCAGCACCTCACCTCCGATGGTCGGACTGGTTGTTTCAATCGCCGCTTTCCTGCGGCGAGTGCCGACGGCCTACTGGGCGATGGATCTGAATCCGGACCAACTGATCGCGCTTCGCAAAATCTCCGCTTCAAGTTTTACGGCCCGGGTTCTGGAAGCTGTCAATCAATTCATCCTGAATCGCACATCGCTCGTGATCGCGCTGGATCGCTTCATGGCCGATCGACTGCGAAGCAGAGCGTCGCTCGATCACAAGATGGTCATCATTCCCCCCTGGCCGCACGAACGTTATGTCAGCGAGATGGAAACCTCGACGAATCCCTTCCGGGAAAAGCATGGATTGACCGGCAAATTCGTCGTGATGTACAGCGGAAATCACACCGCTTCCAATCCACTGACGACGCTGCTTGAAGCGACGCTTTCATTCAAGGATGACCCCGATTTTGTCTTTGCTTTTGTCGGGGGCGGGCTGGGCAAAGCCGGCGTTGAAGCGTTTATCCGCGAGCACTCACTGAAGCAGGTCATTTCGATCGCCTACCAACCTCTCGCCGAGTTGCGGCATTCGCTTTCGGCGGCAGATGTCCATGTCGTTTCGCTCGGTGAGGAACTGGTCGGCATCGTTCATCCCTGCAAAATCTACAGCGCGATGGCCGTCGCTCGCCCCATCCTCTTTTTTGGGCCAAATCCATCACACATTTCCGACTTGCTCAGCGGTCATTCATTTGGCTGGCAGATCGTTCACGGAGATGTGGCGAAAACGGTCGAGACTTTACGCCAACTTCGTTCATACCCGAAGGCGCAGTTGGAGGGGATGGGCCATGTTGCGCACGCCGTGCTACACGATGGGATCAGCCAGGAAAATCTGTGCGGCCAATTCTGCGAGGCGCTGGAAAAGCATTTGCAACTGTAGAACTCTCGAATAGAGTGATGGCATGCGAATGCTACTTCTTCTGTCCCTGATTTTGTGCGGCTTGTCGTGTACGAAGACGATTCACGAAGCGCGTGTTCCGGCGGAACCCGGTGCGTCGCCTACGGCTTCCACTTCCGGCTTGTAGTACATTATTCAGACCAGTCGCTCGGTTTTTTCCAGAACGCTCATCAACGGTTTGAGATATTCCGCGCCGAACAATTGGAGATGATTGAGCAAATCGTACATCTGATAAATCGGTTTGCGGATGTCGTGGTAATCTGATGTCAGCCGACCTGTGGACTGATAAGCTCGTAAAAAAGCGGGCGTCACGGTCCGAAACAATTCCATGTAAGCCAGTTCCGCTTCGGAGTGTCCGTACTTGCAATTAGGGTCGAGGATCGCGCAGATCCACCACTTTCCGAAATGATCCTGCCGGGCCATTACGTTGGACGACCATAAATCGCCATGGACCAATCGCGGGCCATCCGAATGCCCGATGAAACGGTCCAATCGTTCATGGATGCGGGCGATGCGTTTGCGAGTTTTCACCGGCAAGAAAGCAAGCTTGTCAGCCTCCTGCCAAATGCCGTCATACATCGTTCTGTAGAATTCCGGCCAACGAAGAAACTCCTGTCGCTCACCATCGGTCAGTCGCGTGTAATGGGAATGGGTCTGACTGTGGATCGTCTGCATCAGATCGGCTAAGTGCATTTGGATGTGATCGAACTGCGACGCATCGCAACTATTCTTCGCCGCCGCCAGATCAATTCCGTCGATGAACTCCATCAATAAATAACTGTACGGCTCATCCAGTGTGCCCACCTTGGAGCTATACACTTGTGGCGTCGGAACACCGATTCCCCGCAACACATTGAGCTGAAATGCCTCGCGAACGTAGGAGTGATCCACCCGATGCTGCGCGATCTTCAACACCGCCCGATCGCCACCGGTGGTCGTCAGTGCAACCGTGGTATTGATCGATCCCCCGTGCAGAGGTTTAACTTCCGCCAGCTCCGCCGCCGTGCCGATCCAGTCGTGCACGATACAGCGGAGCGTCCGCCACGAAATGTCGTCTCCGTGATCGGCCATGCTGAACATTGATGATGCCACGCGGACGGGTTGAACGCAACTTAATTAATGTGGTGATTCTTCGTCGTACACGTCCCGGCGGTGTCCGGCGCGGAGGACGAGAACCATTAGTTGCCTGTCGTGAATCTGGCAAATGACGCGCCAGTCGGCGATGCGAATGCGCCATGCTTCGACACCGACGAGCTTCTTGCAGCCGGGCGGGCGCGGGTTCACGGCGAGCGCGGAGATCGCATCGCCGATACGCTTTCGGATTGGCCGATCAAGTTTGGCAAGTTGCTTGGCGGCGGGAGAGAGGATCGAGACAGTACACGGCATTCCGGAAATCCTCGTCGATCAAAGCCCGAGTTCCGCCTTGACCTGCTTCCAGGGGATGGGCTTTTGTTTTTTACGCTTCATGTCGGCCAATGCTTTGCGGCCGGCTTTGGCATCGGCGGCATCCTCGAGCTTTTCCAAAAGCGCAAGATCCTCGATCGACACCAGCGCGGCGACTCCTTTGCCTCGACGCTCCAGGATAACCCGCTCGCCCTGATAGGCCACGCGATTGATCGTGTCGGCGAGCTTAGAACGGATATTGACGACATTGATGGTCATAAGGCGCTCCTGATAGTTTAACGCTTATGTACATGATCGACATTTTTGGGAGAGGCGTAAAATGGAACGTTGCGCCAGAAGTATATAATGTAATGTCGCCTCGCGACACAGACTACGACTCCGACTTCGGAGCCCGCGGCTTGCGCCGATGCCGCATGACACGATCGACAACCTGCCAAATTGCGAGCCCACCGACTGACCACAATAAAGAGTTAGCTATTGCCAATACAGCTATTCCACCTAATCCCATCTTGTGTGCAGCGGTGTCCATGAAAAACGTAAGCAGCGGGAACGAGATGAGGGTAACAACGACGCCAATCGGACCATCCACGCCCCCCGAGTGTTCCTGATCCCACGGGTCCGTTACCAGCACAAGAAGCATTGCAGATACGAAATAACACGCGGCAAGCACCGGCGTCACCATATAATACCGTCGGAACCAAACTTCGAAGTATGTCCGAGTGGCGTTCCGCTGCTCGTAATTTAATAAACTGCCCTTTGCTGACATCAGTGGACCTTTGACGATTGAACGGGGTGCCGTTGCGAAATTCACGAATCGCTTCTGCGATAACGCCGCACGCGCAACGCGACGATTTCAATTCCGATCTCATCCACAGACACGCCTTGTAGCTCGGCAAATCGAGATTGGATGTGTTCGTGCGTGGGTTCCTGCACGCGAACTCTCACGATTTCAATTTTCCCGCGCGGTCGGACATCAGCGTACGCTTCCACGGCGGCGCTTTGCTCGACGGGGAGTTGGTCGGAGGTCATTCCGGAGAGAGATCCGAATTCGGCGATGAGCCGCGCGTCATCCAGGCCATCGCCTAAAGCCAGCACGTTTTTACAAGCTTCCACGTACGCGGGCGACTCGCCGAGAGCCGAAGTGATCCATCCAGTTTGAGCGGATTCTGGTACAGGCATATAATGCATTCGTGATAAAACAAAAATTCCTCTCATCAGCCGTTGCGGCGAGCTTACTGGTCGCTGCGGCGGCGTGCAATTCAAAACCGGCATTTCAACCGGGGCAGCCGATCTCGCTGAGCGCGACATCCACCCCTACCAGTGCTCCGACCAGTGCCCCTGCATCGCCGGCGGCCATCGCGATGAAAGAGGCGCTGACGTATCTGTCCTCCGATGAATTGGAAGGGCGAGGGCTGGGCACTTCCGGGATTGATCTGGCGGCAGCGTATATCGCCGGGGGTTTTCATGGATCGGGGTTGCAGCCGTTGCCGGGCATGACGGATTATTTCCAGCGATTCGACATGACCACCGCTGACGGAATCGCACCGGAAACCACTCTTTCAATCAACGGCAAGGTGTTGAAGCTCAAGGAAGACTACAACCCGCTCAGCTTTTCAGCGGAAAAAACATTTGATGCACCCGTTGTCTTTGTCGGGTATGGAATTTCCAACAAGGAACAAAACTACGACGACTACGCGGCCATTGATGTCAAAGGGAAGATCGCCGTCGCATGGCGTTTTGAACCCGCCGACACAGAAGGTAAAAGCAAGTTTGCCAAAGACGACTGGTCGGACTCGGCACACCTTGATTCCAAGGCGAAAAATGCTTCCGATCACGGGGCAATAGCATTGATTCTGGCGAATCCGCCTTGGTACAAAGGGATGGATACTCTTTTGCCTTTCGCCAAAGAGTTCATGGGATCTACTGCGGCGATCCCAGTGGTTCATGTGAAACGAACGCTCGTCGATGGGCTCATCCAGCAGGGAATGGGGATAGAGTCAAAATCGCTGGGAGAGAAAATAAATGGGGCTCCGAAGCCTGCATCCGGGTTGATGAAAGAGGTTGCGATTTCCGGAAAAGTGGCGGTGAAGCGAACCGTGCGGCATTTGAAGAATGTGGCGGCGATGCTGCCCGGCGCCGGGCCACATGCGGATGAATATGTGATTGTCGGCGCTCACTACGATCACCTTGGGCATGGCGGGTTCGGCAGCCTCTCGCCTAAATCGCGCGAGATTCACCATGGTGCGGATGACAATGGTTCGGGCACCGTCGCGGTGATGGAGTTGGCCAAAGAATATGCCGCGCGAGCGCGGGCCGGACACCTTCCGCCTCGCTCGATTATCTTCATTACTTTCACCGCGGAGGAAGAAGGGCTCATCGGTTCGGCCCATTTCGTCAGCCATTCACCGGTGCCGTTGGAGAAAGTCGTCGGCATGTTGAATTTGGATATGGTGGGTCGCCTTCGGGATGAAGCGCTTTTTGTTGGGGGTTCGGGGACTGCCGCATCGCTTGAAAAGATATTGGCCGATGCGGATAAAGGCTCGGCGCTCAAGATCAAGGATATCGGCAAAGGCGGTCGCGGGCCGAGCGATCACATGTCGTTTGCAATGAAAAAAGTGCCGGTGCTCTTTTTCTTCACCGGTCTGCATGCGGATTACCATCGCCCGACGGATCGCATCGAGAAGATTAATTTCAATGGAATGGCCGAGATCGTCGAGCTTAGCCGCCATGTGATTGATGGTTTGGCGGCGATGCCGAAGGAACAATACATCACCGCCGCCGATGCCCACTCGATGTCGATGGGCACCAGCAGTGGCGGTGAGCGTAAGGCCACGTTAGGCGTCGTGCCCAGCTACGGGGATGAATCTGAGGTCAAGGGTGTGCGCATCACCGGCACATCCCCCGGTTCCCCCGCAGAGACTGCAGGAATGAAGGAAGGGGATGTGATTGTTGGTTTCAACGAAAAAAGCGTGGACAATCTCATGGACCTGTCCAATGATCTGGCGGCCGCGAAACCGGGCGACAATGTGAAAGTTCGGATCATTCGGAATCAAAGCGAATTGATGATTCCGGTGAAGTTGGCGGAACGGAAGTAGAATTTTGTCGGTGGCATGGTCGTCTCGCCCGTGCATTTTTTTGAAGAAAACGCGGGCGAGACGCCCACGTCACGTTTAGGAGTGTGATGCGTCAAGGGATAATCATCGTCGACCATGGTTCGCGTCGGGCGGAGAGCAATCAAATGCTGGAGCAGGTGGCGGAGTTGTTTTACAAGCGATTCGTCGAGTATTATGACATCGTCGAACCGGCGCATATGGAACTTGCCGAACCGTCGATTGCAACGGCTTACGCGAAGTGCGTTGAACGCGGTGCGGAGCGCATCGTCGTCTGCCCCTTCTTTCTCGGGCCGGGAAAACACTGGACGCAGGATATCCCGCGACTGACCGCCGATGCGGCGGCGCTTTATCCGGGAACCAAATTCCACGTCACCCAGACGCTTGGCATCGACGACATGATCCTTGATTTGCTGCAAAAGCGGATCAATCATTGCACGGGCAATAAATTCGACTGCGAAGCCTGTCGCGGGACGCCGCGCAGCGGTGATTGTACCGTTCCGGCGATGGCTCAAACCCACTGATTGCGAATTAATTTCATCGTTTCGAAATCCTCCGGATTGAACCAGTCCGGGCAGTCGCAGGTCGCGATAAACCTCCGAAAAAAGGTGCTGGCTTCATCGCAAATCAGTTCACGATTTGAAGTGAGATTGAGCCTGTGCGCGTACCTGTCATCCTCGGCACTCATGCGGTAAAGAGCCTCTTCACCGCAATACCTTCGAACATATTGGGTCAACGCGCTGTAGAACGCCTTCATGTCATCCTTGGCATAGGGGGGCGGGATGCAGTGGTGATCCAATGCGTGACGAAAATAATGGAGCTGATCGGCCCATTGGAGATTTCGATTAAGCCCCAGAGTGATGTAGTGTCCAACTTTGAACGCATCGCGAGCGGTCAGGTCATAAGCCTTGTGAGCGCGGTGCGCATGGTTGGCATAATACGTTTCGGACCGTCCGATTGGTGGCATCGCGGGTAAGGTCAACACGTTTTTCCTCGCTTTCCCCCTGTCATGTGTCCGTGGGTGGAGCCTGAACACTGCCAGCCCGGTTCGCCACGATCTTAAAACTGCGTCTCAAACGATATCAAAACCGAGCTTGGGGTTTCAAGCGCAATCTTAATTTTTTGTTAAGGCACAAATCGTTGAACCGGCATTCCTTGCGAATGGTGCCGGGTGTCTCCACGGGTTCCGTTCAGTACGGTGGATACAAATAGTCGTTTTTCGGGGCGAAGACCGGTCGCTTCGCTTGCGGCTCATAGGGGTCCAATTCTACCTCTCTTTTTTGTCCAAAAGCACTGCGTAGAGTTCCGCCTTTCGCGGGTGTGCTTCAATCCAGGCTTTGATCGATTTGATTTTCTCGAGATCCTCGGCCCCGATCTTTTCCCGGACGATCTGTTCGTGACCCTTTTCTCGCTCCTGGCGGGCGACTTCACCCTGCCAGCCATCGGAGGCGACAAAGTGGAGGCGATCGTTCATGTTACGGCTCTTGAGGATCATCCATTCGTTGGCATCGAGCCAAAAACCCCCGCAAGTGCCGCAGCGATCCAGGGAAAAGTGTACATCGTGCCCGACTTTATGGCGGCGAAGGAATCGGCCACAATCCGGGCAGAACTTGGGGGTTTCCGTCTCCTTCACGGGCAGATCCAGCGGCGAGGTCGCCGGCGCAATCTCCGGGGCCAGCGGACCACGGCCTTCAAGCCATTTCCAATAATCTTTGGGAGAAATCCATTGCCCGTTGCATTGCGAGCAAGGATGAACTCGCAGTCCGGGTTCCAGTTCAGATTCACCCAGGGGGATGGTTTTGCAGATTGGGCATTTCAGGCGTGACTCGGGCATTGGCGCGGGATTCCCTTCCGAAAAAACTGTCTTTCAACAGTATCGGCACAACAGTTCCAAGACAAGAAATGTGCGTTTAGGTTAATCGCCTTGCGGTATGGAAGGGCCGGTGGCGGGCTGGGTTGACTTGGTTGCTGCCGGCTGGGTGTCGCGGGCGACGCGATGCTTATTCACAAGCCGATTAAAATGCTCGACTTCGAAGCGGATTTTTCGCTTTTCACCCCAATCCCCGTGTCGTTCGGCCTCATCCATGATTCGTTGACGATCGTCAGATGACACCATCGCAGCCCAGCGATCGCGCTGGGTGATTTCTTGCGGTGTGGCCTTGGGGATTTGTCGGCAACCCAACGCGGTCAAAAGAACGCAGGAGATAATCGTGGAGATCTTCTTCATTGAGACGGCATCACATGTGTTCAATTTGCCGAGGTTGTCGGCGCGGTGGCTCCGCTGCGACGCAGATCGGGCGGTGAAAACAGACGTCCACCGCGGTTGAGTTCCTGGGTGATCCGAGCGTCGATCCAGGGTTCGGGACGTTCGTTCATTTCGTCCAACTGTTTCTGCTCTGCCTGTAATGCTCGCTTCATTCGCTCGATGCGGTGGGCGGCCTCTTCTTTGCGCTTCGCGACCAGGTCATTCATCAACGGCTGCAATTCCATGCGAAGTCGGTCGCGTTCCAGCACGCCCTTTTCACGGGCATCCGCGACCACGCCAAAGACTTTGTCTTCGATCTGTAATTGTTCGAGCTTCATGGAAAACAACTCTTGATCGGTGTTTTCAACCTTCTTCAGTTCAGAGTGATTGTGAGCGATCCACTTTCGAAGGAACTGACGCATTCCAGGGGTGTGCTCCATCGCCTTTTTGTAGGCACGGAAATGGAAAGGCGAGTTGACTTCAAAAAACCGCTCGGCATCGACAACTTGTTCTTCAGAGGGGGCGAAATCCTTTAATGATTTCCGCTGGGTTTTGATGTCATTGGGGCGTACTTCAGGAGTAGGCCGGGCGGACGGGCGCGAACCAGACGGTTCGGACAATCCAATCAAGGGCAGTCCACACAGCAGAACCACGGCTAGCGGCATTGCCTTCATAGTCTCAATCCTATTCACTCACCGGCTGAAACATCGACGAAACATCATAGGAACCAGCAGAGATTGCCACCAGATTGACATCTCCTTCATCCAAACCCATGGTCGGCAGGAGAACGCGATGGTGCCCGAATTCATCAACGATCACCGGAGGATAGGCTTCTTCTTCGTCCACGGAACCGCGATGATTCTCGACCTCGGCAATTTCAGGGATGCCGTGACGCGAAGGGCCTCCGGAAGAGAACCCCCAATAAGCCACCCAGCCAATCAGGATCATTGCGGCGGTTGCGAAAGGATAGCTCCAGGAAGGCAATCGCAGGCTCCGAACGAACACGGGAATATCCTGTGACGATGCGATCTGCGGTCGCTCAAGCTGGAACTTCACCAGTGCCCGTGAAACTCGCTTCACGGCTGCAGCCTGTTTCAGGGACTGCAGGATCGGCGGCATGGACTGATTGTCCGCTTCCGACAACGCAAACGTGAATTCGTTCTGCAACCCTTCGAGTGCTTCCAGTTCACAACGCAGGCTGGCATCGGAAGCCAACTGCTGTTCGACTTCAACGTGGTCTTCGGGAGGTAATTCCCCGGAGAGGTACAACATCAGCACCGCTTCATTGTTCTCAAGTTGTTGAAGCAAATTACGCACAAGACTCCTTAGGCCATCAGCTCTTTCAATCGCAACATCGCTTTGTGCATTCGTCCAAGCGCGGTATTGAGCGGGCATCCGACAACTTCCGCGATTTCGACGAACTTCAGTTGGCTGTAATACCTCAACAACAACACCTGTCTCTGATTCTCGGGCAGTTGCCGAATGGCTGCCTGTAGCTTTTGCGATTGCTCGGTCGCCTCGATGCCGGATTCGGCGGGAGGCGCTTCCTGATCGATCACGAGTCGCAAATTCTGCTTGGCTACTTTTTCTCGTCCGTTAGATCGCCAATAGTCATTGGCCTTGTTCGTTGCAATGCGAAAGAGCCAGGATTTGAATCCACTCGTCGCACCCGTTTTATTGGATGCGTCAAACTTATCGAGATGCTCCAGCACGCTCAACCAGGTTTGCTGGTGCATTTCTTCAGCAAGCGAGACACTGCCCGTTAAACGCTGCAAGTAGCGGATCAGAGGCAGATAGTATCGCTGAACCAATACTTCACCGGCCTCTGTGTGCCCGGCACGCATATCGGCCAGCAGACTTTCATCGCTCGGCGCAGTCACACCCAACGGCTCAACCGTGACGGGCAAGGGTTCACTCTTCGGCGTCAGGTTAGCACTCGCTTCTCTCGCACTCATCATGCGCCCAAACCGGTCATCGACAATATAACGCCTGATGGAAGGCAGTATTGCGAAGATTACGACGAAAATTCAACCGCTGTTCCAAAGTACCTAGTATGCCCTAGGACGCGGGCATTTGCCAATATTATGGCACACTACCGCCATGAGCTCAGTTCTATTAGAATCTAACTCAGAAACTTTCGGGCATGTCGTAATCCGTTGATTTCATTGCAGTAAGTGTAGGGTCGGTGTACCCGCCGTCCGATTTGCCGAATAACACAGACGGTGGGCGGGTACACCCACCCGACGAAACTTCGACCGCGGTCTGAGGGTATTTCATTGAGTCATGTAACGTCTGGGACATTGTGGAAACGACTGACGGATCTTGTGAAATGGTCGGTGACGCTTTGGGCGATCCTGCTCATTGCGTCGCTCGTGCGATTGTGGATCTCACCGGAAAAACACAGCGTTTACCCAAATTTCTCGGAGGCCGCCTCGCGATGGGTACACGGGAAGGATCTCTACACGGCCCGGCGCAACTATGATTTCCGCTATAGCCCGCTTGTGGCAATCGGTTTTACCCCCCTTCTGGCCTTTGGAAATCGGATCGGAGGGATGATCTGGTGCGTGTTCTGCACCACGCTGCTTGTCGCCGCCTTAGATCATTGGCTTAAGAAAGGTGCCCCACGACCCACCTCGGGACAGGAACGGGGAGCGGTGTTTTTATTGGTCCTTCCGCTCGCCATCGGCAATATTGCCAGTAATCAGAGCAACGCGCCGGTGCTGGCGATGTTGCTCATCGCGATGACGGCCCTCCAAACCGAAGCATTTACCACGGCATGCCTTGCAATCGTGGTCGCATTTCTCTTCAAACTCTATCCCCTTTCACTCGGTTTGATCCTCCTTTTGATTTATCCGCGTAAGTTGAGCGGAAGACTCTTTGTGCTGGTGCTCGCAGGATTGTTGCTTCCTTACTTTTTTCAAAGGACGGCTTATGTCAATGCCACGTACCGCGATTGGGCCCATTACTTGACGGTCGAAGATCGATCGAAGTTGGGGATTGGCCGGGCGTACCGCGATTTCCAATTTCTCCTGCACGACCTTTCCATCGTGATCACGCAGCGGACCTATCGGATCATTGAATTAATCGTGGCCGCAGTATTCGGTGTGCTCTGCTTGATGGCACGATCAAAACAGGGGTCACCGGCGCGGCTTAACTTCTTCGCATTCACACTCGCGCTTTGCTGGATGACTGTATTTGGCCCGGCCACCGAATCGATGACTTATCTCCTGGTCGCCCCGGTGGTGTGTTACCTGCTCGTCATCGGGTGGTCTTATCCTTCGTCGGGAACGAAGTATCTCTATCTGTTGAGCTATCTATTTCTCCTGTACACCCCTTTCTCGGGTCTATTTCCCGGGCATTCGATCTTCCGCTCGGCGCACTTGAAGTCGATTCAACCCATCGCGGTTTTGCTGTTGCTGGCAGGCGTTTTATGCGATGCGATGGGAACCGAAACGCAGAAATTGGGTCGGCCTTTACTCGGTTCGGATGCGGATTTTGATCCGTCATCAGCCATCGAAACCTCGCGCGTCAAATTAGTCTGATGCATTTCACTTTGGCAGGTGGAATCGACAACGCATATAACTTGTCTTCTGATGCCCCTCCGTTTTGACTCTGTTCCGCTTCTGTTCGCTGCCCTTTGCCTGCTATTGGCAACTGTCATCACGGCGATCATCCGTCGTCCGGCAGTTCCGCGCGCCACCTGCGCATTGATGTTGAGTGGTCTGATCCTTTTCACGCTGGCGATTGGGGGTGCGCATTGGCGGCGAGCTCGCGCGGGTGAAGTTCTTGTGATGCTTGATGTATCGCCGAGCACGCGCACTGCGACGTATCGTGATCGGCGGTTGCTCGATCGCAGACTTCAGCAGTTGCTCGGGGATACACCTCGCCGACTGCTACTTTTTGCGGACAATCCACTGCCGGATCAGGGGGAACCCATACTTCCCGATCTGACCTGCGACCACACTATTTTTTCTCCACCGCCGGCGGAGGCAATCCTGCTGTTCAGCGATGCCCGCTTTGAATTGCCCTCTGTATCGCCGCGAACGTACGTCGTGATTGATCCTGCGCTCGAGCAGCCGGCGGATGCGAGCGTGGAATCGTTGCAAATCAGAGAGCGGGAATTAGTGGCGAAAGTCAACGTCACTGCAAACCCGCGCGAGCTTTCGTTGCAGGGGACAATCGCCACACAGCCGGTGCGGGTTGATCCCGGTTCACTTACGGTCGCCCGCGCGCTGAATGCAACGTCGGCGTCGGCGCAGTTTTCGATCGGCGACCCCTGGCCAGAGAACGATGGATTGTGGATCAATGTCCCGCCGGCGAACCAAAGTGAAAAATGGTGGTGGGGAGATTCACCCCCGACGAGTTGGCGCGCATTTGATTCATCGGTGTATCCCGCATCGAGCGCGGCGTATCTGTCACCGGCG
>JBBRMF010000027.1:0-32392 GCA_038230975.1 Tepidisphaerales bacterium | reverse complement strand
GAGTTTGACAATCTTTTCGGTGGTCCGAAACGGATCATCATCCTATGCCGTGACCTTCTCGAACGCACCGACCTTCATCGCCGCAACGCCCAACGGTGGATTCGCGGTGAACGGCCAGCCGCCCGTGAGCGTGTCCGCGCCATCCGGCAATCAGATCACCGCCACTTTCGCCTCAAGCAATTCAGGACTGCCGTGGACAGTCAACGCACAGCCCAACTGGGTGGGTGTGCCCATCGCATTTCCGCAATCGGGAGTGACGTCGTAGCGTTGCACCGCCACACGTATCAAACAACAGGTTGGCGTGCCGGTAGATCGTCACAGTTGAAGTCTCGTTGCAACGCCTTTCCGGGGGGCGAGGAAGCCCAGATCCGATTAGCGGGTCTCGCCAGATGCGCGCAGTCGGTCGATCAACACGGCGATGAAGATAATTCCGCCGATGACGATTGGATAGATGTAGGGATCGGCATTGGTCATCGTCAGGCCGCTCTCGACGCTCTGGATCAGCACCGCACCCAGGATCGAGCCGGGAAAGACGCTGCCCCTTCCGCCGAAAAGACTGGTTCCCCCCAGAACCGCCGCCGCCACTGCGGCGAATTCGCGCTGACTCCCGAATGTGGGAGAGATTGCCCCCAGTTGTGCCACCGACACCACTCCGGCAATTGCCGCACAGAGGCCGCTGAGGATGTAGACCGATGCCAAAAGGCGAGCCACGGGCAGGCCGGCCTTGCGGGCGGCGTCGGGATTATTTCCCAGAGCGTACAGTTGGCGCCCGAAGGGGGTTTGAGTCAGCGTGAGGTGGGCCGTCGCGGCAACGATGATGAGCAGCCAGATTGGAAACGGCACGCCAATCAGGCTCGATTGGCCAATGGTGAGAAGTGCCGGCGGCAGATTGAGGGCCTGGGTTTGGGTGATGTGAAGCGCCAGGCCCCTCCCGATGAAGAGCATCGCGAGAGTCGCGATGAACGGAATCATCCGGAGCCGGGCGATGAGCAGTGCATTGATTGCCCCCATGACCAGCCCGACTAAAAGAATAACCACCATGCAGAGCCACAGTGGCGCGGGCCCGGCACCCGGAATCAGTTTGCCAAGGGCCAATTGTCCGGCGACCGCAGCCGCGACGAACATGATTGCGCCAACTGACAGGTCGATTCCACCCGTGAGCAGTACCAGTGTCATACCAATCGCTACAATCGCCACGGACGACGACTGGACGAGGATATTCCGCGCGCTGCCGAGCGTGCGAAATCCGGGAGATCGTGCGCTGAAGAAGATCATGACCGCTGCCAACAGCAACATCGGGGCAACGCGGGCGATGATCGGAGCAATATCGCGGGGTCTGACCGTCATACGATGACCCCTGTATTCAGGGCCGCACACAAAATGCGATGGCGATCAAATTCCGCCCGGTCGATGCGATCGACAATGCGACCGGCGGCCATCACCATCACGCGATCGCAAGTTCCGATGAGCTCTTCTATTTCCGAGGAAATCATCAGAATGGCGGTGCCCTGATCGGCCAGCGCTTGAATGATGCGGTACACCTCCTGCTTGGCTCCCACATCGATGCCGCGGGTGGGTTCATCGAGGATGAGGATCGCAGGTGGCTTCATGAGCCATTTGGCCAGGACCACTTTCTGCTGATTTCCACCCGAGAGCGTACGCGCCATTTGCCGTGACAATCCGGCAGCGCGCAGCCGAGTCGCCTCCGTGGTCTCCTTAGCCCGGAAGCGCAGGGCGGAGCGCGCGATGAATTTCAGCGGCGTTCGCGCAAAGAGCGGCAAGGCCACGAGAGAAGCATTGTTCAGGATGCTGTCATCCATCAGCAGCCCTTCCTCGCGGCGGTTCTCTGTCAGGAATGCAATGCCCCGGCGGATGCATTCGCGGGGCGATGGAATAAGTGGCTGGCCTTCAATGACAATTCGTCCGGAATCGAAAGGATCGAGACCGAACAGAATGCGTGCGAGCTCAGTTCGCCCAGCGCCCATCAGCCCCGCGATCCCCAGCAATTCTCCGCGGTGGAGCGTAAAGGATATGTCGGTGAGTACCCCTTCCCGCGAGAGCCGTTCCACCTCAAGCATAGGCTTCAGCGTTGCCGGCGCCTGGTGGGCAGGAAAGAGCTGGTCGACATTGCGGCCGACCATCTCGCGGATCAACCGCTCTGGCGTATAGCCGACAATGGGACCGGAACTGACGACCTGTCCATCCCGGAGTACCAACACGTCATCGCAGAGCGACAGCACATCTTCGAGCCGATGGGAAATGTAGATGATCGCAACCCCTCGATCCCGAAGACGTTTGATGATTTCAAAAAGCCGGTCGGCCTCTGGCGCGGTCAGCGAGGTTGTTGGCTCATCGAGAATCAGCAGCCGTGCCTCCGCGCCCACCGATCGGGCGATTTCAACGAGCTGACGCTCTCCGGGGGACAACGCCGACACCAGCGTATTGGGGTCGTGATGCAACTGAACCTGTTCTAGCAGTTTTCGTGATCGGGCCCGAACGGCGGCGCGGTCGATCAGGGGAAGTCGCAGGCCGTAGACGCTTCGGCGCGGAAACGAATCGAGATGAAGGTTCTCGGCGATCGAAAGATTGGTGAAAAGGTTGAGTTCCTGGTGAACAAACGCGATGCCAGCGGCGGCGGCGTCACGTGGCTTCCTCGGAAGAAAAGGTTCGCCGCGAATCAGCATGGTTCCGGAGTCGGCCGCAAGGACTCCGCCCAGGATGTTCATCAGAGTCGACTTACCCGCCCCATTTTCGCCGACAAGGCCGAGCACGCGCCCGGGCGCAAGTGAGAAGCTGATCGACTTGAGTACGTCGACGCCGAAGAATCGCTTGTCGATGGCGCGGAATTCAATAAGCGGCGAGGGCTCGGCCATGTTTCAATTCCCGAAGTTCAAACGCCTGCGAAGCACGTCAAGACCAGCGGCGATCAGGATCACGCCGCCCTTTATCATCATGATGGTGAAATGCTGAAGATCGAGTAGTTCGAGCGTGTTGGCGATCAGTGAGAAGAGCGTCACGCCGAAGACCGTCCAGATGACTTTTCCCTTGCCCCCTATGAGGCTGGCCCCGCCGATAACAGAAGCGCCAATGATGTCGAGGAGCATTTTGTCTCCTTGCGTGGGAGAACCAGTCTCCAGGCGTGCCGTGAGCAGGATCGACGCGACGGCGGCGCACACTCCGCTGATCACATACGCCAGGACGATAACGCCCCGCACAGGCACCCCTGAAATTCGCGATGTCCGGGCATTCTGCCCGACGGCATACAACCAGAACCCGGGCAGAGTAAAACGAAGCAGGATGTGAACCAGCACTGCGAGGAGTACGACAATTACTAGCGGAAGGGGAATGCCGAGCGGCGCGCCATACGCGATGGCGATGAAACCGTCAGGCAGATTGGCGATGTTGGTCGAATGGGTGTACCAGAGAGTTCCGCCGCTGACGCACATCATCATGCTGAGGGTCACGATGAACGGCGGCATGCCGAGCAGCGTGATCGCCCCGCCGTTGAGCAATCCGATGACCCCGCCGACCAACAGGGCAGCGAAAACGGCCGCAGTGATGGCGGCCGGGTGATGGGCGAGCAGGCCGTTGCCGTCGCTGACGATTCTCGCCGCAACAATGCTCGCGGTGGCGATGATGGCGGTCACCGACAAATCAATTCCGCCGGTGATCAGCACCACCGTCTGGCCGATCGCCACCGCCAGCAATGGAAGCATGCTGATGAACAGGTTCGTCAGATTCGCCCGCGATCCCAGTTCGGGAATGAACGGCCACATGGAAAGAAAATAAAGCACTGCGAGAATCAGAATGGAGTATTCAGAGAGCGCAACGCGGGCAATCGGGACAAGTCGAGTCGATGTCCGTGTACGCGAGAGCACCGCCGACTGATGCGGCGCGGCATTGTCCGGCGAAGTCCGTAGGGTCGGAGTCATTTTACTTTTTCTGAATGTTCGCGCCCCACATTTTCGCCTTCAGTTCGGCGCGATTGCCCTGATGAATCACGAATCCCGGATCACGGATGAGGGCGGGCACGTCCTTGCCAGCTCGAAGCTCAAACACCGCGCGGACAGCTTCCTTGCACTCAAAGTAAACATCCTGCACGCCGTCGGCGTCCAGATAGCCATCGGCCAGCATCTGATAGGCGGTGGCATCGCCGTCGAATCCGCCCAACAGCACGTGACCTTCTTCGCCGACCTTCTTATATTTTCCCGCGCCTTTCAAGGCCGATACGATCGATGGCAGCAGGAAATCCGATGACGTGAAGATCAGATCAATATCCGGATGGGCCTGCAACGAGTTGGTGACGCCGGACATCGCCTTTTCCTGATTCCACTCTGTTGGAATACGCGCGACAACTTCAATGACGTCCGGGACTTGCCCAACCACCTGGTCAAAGCCGTCGCGGCGCCCTATGGCGTTGACGTCGCCCAGGTCGCCGACAAGAATCATCGCCTTGTGCTTTCGGCCGGTCTTTTTCGCCTGCTCGACCATGAAGCTGACGGTGGCCTTCGTGATAACGAGGTTGTCTGCGACGACGGTGACCGATTTGCCCGAGTTTTCAGCCGGCGGGCGGTTGTACAGGACAATGGGGATATTGGCGCGATTGGCCGCTTTGATCATCGGGATGACCGTCTGGGCATCCTTGGGCGCGACAATGATGCCATCAACTTTCTTCGCGATGAAATTGTTGATCTGCTTGAGCTGCTCGTTGGCGTCGTTGTTGGCCACCGCCAGGAGCATGTCGGCGTTTTTGGCCGTCAGTTCATCCTTAATGGCGTCACGACTGGCCACCCAGTACTCGGTCTGAAGCGTATCGAACGCAACACCGACGACCGGCTTTTTGGGGTCACTCGGCAAAAGGCCGCTGTCCTTTTTATCGCAGCCGATAACCGTAAACAGCGGGAGCAATAGCGTGAGAATAAGGGTTGGTCGCATGAGTTCTTCTCCGTATTTCGCCAGGGTCAGGCTTTGCAGATGCCCTTGACGCTGATCTTGAGTTCGTCGCGATTGAACACATTTTTCCAATCGGGCTTGAAGATTCGTTCCATGGCCTGATCGATGACGTGATAAGCGCCAGCCGACATTTTCCAGTCGATTTGCTCGAACACAATGGCCAATTGAACGTTGATGTGCCCCATGAGGAAGTCATAGGCCGCATCGCGTGGCACGCCGCGCTTAATCGCTTCTTCCATCGCCTCGCGCATCGCGACGATAAAAGTGGCCGAACACGTCTCGGACATCGCCGGCTCCAGGATCGCCATCTGCTCCAGCGTCACACGATGCGACCTGAGAATCGGGTTGAAATAGTGACGAGAAATTGCCTCTCCGACGGCATAGTCTTTCTCGGGGCCTTGAACCAGTGCGTTGACGATCGACTGCTTGGCCTTGCCGGCGCCAAAGTAGTCGCGTCGGGCTTCCGGATCGGTTTCATCATTGAATACCGGTGGATGGGTCGGATGGGTGACGAAGTACGAGATGTCCGCGCGTTCGGGCAGGATGTCCGCGTAAGCGGCCGCTGGATCTAACATCATGACCATCGCGCCGCTCTTGAGCTTGGGAACCAACTCCGCCGCCACGGACTCGATGTGTTTATCGGCGATGGCGAACAGAACCACATCCGCAGTCTTGGCGGCCTCGGTCGGCTCCGTCGGAGCATCGCCCCGAGCGCGCAGTTTCTCCACCCCCGGCGGCATCACCTCGACGAACAGCAGGTTGTACTCCCGGTTCGTCCGAAGGCGATTGCAGGCCCGAGTGCCCATGTTTCCGGCCGCGCCCCATATGGCGAGATTCAGCATGATATCATCCTTTCTTCAGTCCTTGATGTATTGACGGAGATTCCTGACGCTGCGTTGCGCCCAGGTTGATTCTTTATCGACGGTCGCCCGAGGCGTTGGCTCCGGTGGCGTCCAGAGTTCCACGATGGCGTTGGGAGCGCGCCCGAACTCTCTCACTTTTTCAAGTAGCCAGGGAACATTCAGCATTCCCTCGCCAGCTGGCCGGCCCTCGATCGTGAATCCCTGAAGGTGCGGGAAGCGAGTGACGGCGAAATCCTTCAAATGGAGATTGACGATGTACGGCCCAAGCGTTTCGACCACCACTTGCGGCCCTTCCAACGCGCCAAATGAATTGACCGTGTCAAGACAGATGCCGACCAAGGGTGTGCCGAGCCGTTGAATAATTCCCGCCAGCGCGGCAGCTGCGAAACGATCGTGGTTCTCAATGGCCAGCGTGATTCCGGCCGCTTCGAGCTCACTCATCACCGCGCTGAGCCGGCGAACAACCTGATCTGGCGATGGATGATCGTCGCCGCTATCAATCACAACCCGCAGGATCGGTGACTTCACTTTTGTGGCGAGGCGAATGAATCTGCGAAGATGATCTGCGTTGATTCCGCGCGTGCCCAGCTCAATCGAAATACCCGCCTTCGAGGCATATTCTGCCAGTGCCTCAAATGAGCTTTCACTGTATGTTTCAGGAGCGAGGTTGTCGCACAACTGAACAACGCTCACGCCGTACTCGACCGCGCGATCGATCAGGTCAAACGCTGACAGCCCAGGCATGCCCTCGCATCCCGCAACCGCCCAGCCGAAAGTGTATGAGCCAATCCCGAGCCTCATATCACGCATCCTCCCATGATCCGCCCGCCAGGACACCACCATCGACGGTGATCGTCTGGCCGGTGAGATACGCCGAGCCGGGTCCGGCCATCAGTAGCAGCGTCGCCACCATGTCATCGGGCGTCCCCGGCCGCCGCGCGGGAATCCGACCTAGCAGCCATTTTCGCTTCGCCTCATCACTCCAGAGTGACTCTTCTGTCAGCGGCGTGACGATGAAACCAGGCGCGAGACAATTCACCTGGATGTTGTCACTCGCCCACTCGACTGCCTGAGTTTTCGCAAGCTGCGAGACCGCCGCCTTGGTTAAGCCATAGACGGAGGTTCCCCCCAAAGCAATTGCGCTCGTAAGCGATGCGATGTGAATGATCTTTCCTCCGCCCTGTACCTTCATGATCGGATGCGTGACCTGGCTCAGAAAATAAATCGAACGAACGTTTACATTAACGATTGTGTTGAAGTCATCCTCACTTACTGCGCTGATCGGTTTGCGTCGATTCATCCCCGCACAATTGACCAATACATCCAGGCGGCCCAGAGCCCCAAGTGCCTCGGCAATCAGGCGATGACACGCCGGCAGATCATTGAGTTCCGCGATGAATACCACCGCTCGGCCTCCCTGAGACTCAATCAGGGAGCGGGTTTCTTCGAGCTGTTCGACCGACCGGCCATGAATGCCCACCACGGCGCCGGCACCTGCCAATCCCAGCGCAAGCGCCCGTCCAATACCTCCGCTGGCGCCCGTCACCAACGCACATCGACCTTCAAGCGAGAAATATTTGCCAATAGTGTCGTTCATTTTCCCTCTGTATGGGTGGCCAGATAGCGGCGATAAGTCTCGATGTAATCGGCGATACCGCGTTCAAGCGAATCAAATCGGGGCGCGAATCCGAGCTGTTCTTTGGCGTTGTCAATGCTGAGGACGCCCCGATATCGAATCTCAAGTTGATCGGTCGCCGACAAACCCGGGCCAATGGCGATGTCCGCCGACTGAATCGCTCCTTTAACGATCCGCGCCACGTCCCCCGCCGTTCTCAACGGTTGCCCAGTGGCAGCGTAAAATATCCGATCCCGAACGCTTTCGGCCGGCACATCCAGCGCCCGCAATGTCATTTGAGCGACATCGTCGACGTGGGTGTAATCACGCGGGAATTCCTGGCCGTTCGCGAAACGCGTTGGTCGGCCATGCAGCGCGTCTTCCACCATGGGCTTGATGAAGATTGGGTGTTGCATCCCAAATCCGTAGACTGCCGATGGGCGCAAGACGATGAAATCCGTTCCGAAAGTCTGGTGATACCCGAAGGCGAATGCCTCGACCGCCACCTTGCTTGCCCCGTAAAAGCCGCTGCCTGGCCCTTCATCGGGAAGGATCACCGGGTGGGCCGTATCGACCGGCTGATATCGCAGCCCCGGTAATGCCCCGATGCTTGAGAAGAGCACGATCCGCCCAACACCGAAGAGTCTCGTCGCCTCCAGAAAGTTCAGCGACCCCTCAACGTTCACGCGCAACGCCAGCATCGCCTTATGCTGTACCGCTGCTGGATTGCCGATGGCGGCGGTGTGAACGATCGCGTCCGGCTTGGCCGCGATAACTGCGGCCATCACTTCGGGCCATTGCTCCACGCTTCCCTGCACGAACCGAATGCGATCGATCACGGGCTCCAGCCACCACCGGGCCTCATCGCCCGGAGACTGACGATCGTAGATGATCACCTGATCGCCACGCAGGGCCAGTTGCCGCGCCACATGGCTGCCAATGAATCCCGACCCTCCGGTAACCAGCACGGTGCGGCTCATGTTCGCTCCTTCAACTCAAAGTCCAAACACCGCACTTCGATTCCGCGGAATTGGAGCGTGCTGCTGCCGAATGGTCCGCTCAGGATGATTTCTCCACCGCCAACGGTCAACGATGCGATCCAGACACGCACTCGCAATCCAACGCGCATTGCGATTGCGGCAAAGCGCAGTGGGCGGTCACATATGCATTCCATGACCTGACCATCCGCGAATTCGCCGATTTCCCGCAGCAGGTGATAAACAGGTCCTGTCTCGCATCCATTCATCACCCCAAGCCCGCCGGAGGTTTGATAGAGCGTGATCGAATTCACGCGCGCTTGTGCCAATGCCGCTATGCATCCGAGCGTCCACGCTGCCCCGAATTCGCTCGCCAGTCGGCCATCGGGTACCGCCGGCTTCTCGACGCCATCGTTCCCCGTTGCAAACGGATCGGGCCTGCGCCAGAAGTAGACGGGACCGACACAGATCTCTGCGTCGCTTGCGAACGACCGCGCAGTCGCGACGGCTGCACTAAAGTTCTCCAGGCTCTCCATCAGCGTAGCATCGTCGCGGGCGTGGACTTGTGGACAGGCCGGCCAAGCGAGCGCGCCCATACTTCCAGCGAGTGGGCGAGTACGATTCAGTTCAGCGAAACTGCCGATCGTGCCTCCCCCGATCACCGCGTTCGGCCAGAGTGCCCGGATCGATGCGGCGATGTGGCCGACATCGACATATGAGATCATCGGCTGGCGATCGCGGTAGACAAGCCATCGGTCAACCTTTACGCCAAGTCGCATCACGTCCGTCAAGAGTTCGTCGAGGCTGCCCCAGCCGATGGTGGGCAGATGAATCGCGAGTTCCATCGCGCTGCCGAGCAATCGGGCTTCTTCGGCCGATGCTGCCAGATTGCCCCGCCACTGTCTCGATGCCAGAGAAACATCAGCCCGCAAATGCGCTAATCTCAACGCACTAAGCGCCGCGATCTGTTTCGGCTCCAGCACTTGCCCCTTGCACAGCCCGATCTTCGGCAATGGCCCCATCTCTCGCCCGATGCTCACAACACCAGTATCGCTCGACGGAAATGTCAATGCCCGGCCCTTCACGCGCACGATGACTTTTTGCCAGACACGATCGCCTGCCGCCAACTCATACGGGAATGGCCGCGAAAGCGGTCGGCAATAGGTTTTGTACGATCCATCCGCCCAATTACGTTGGTCCTCGGTCTCAAATGCCTCACCCTCAAATTCAATTGTCGCAACCAGACCTTCGCACGGCTCGTACCTCATTTTTACAAGTTCGCTCGCAATGGAATGAGGCGAAATCAGAGCCGGAAACTCTCCGGCATGAACTGAGCCATCGGATCGGGTGAACGAGAAGCGTCTCCCCGCGCACGATTCGAGCGGATGCAGCACGCAAATCCCCGTGCGATTGGTTCCGAAGCGCTCTTGTGCCCGCCCCTCCATCTCAAATGACACGGCCAATTCCAGATCATCCGCATCGCCGTCGTATGTCATCTGGATACGGCCGCGCCATGCGAAGTCGATCTCATCACGTTTGTGATGAGCGTTGAACACGATGTTGCGGCCACCGCAATCGTCGGTCGCCATGACCGCGGAAACCAAGGCTGGCACCGTTCCCCAAGCGCAGTCCCGCACGCCGACGAAGATCCTGCGCACAATCTCGAACGCGCCGATGCGTAGGTGCTGCAGCTCACCATCGACGAAGTTTGCGCGGAACGGGCCGGCACACAACTCGTAGTTGCCCTGATCGTCGGAGATTGTGTTTGGGTGAGGTTGCATCATCACTTACTCACCTTGATGACTTCGCCGCGCTCAGCCGATTCATATGCCGCAAATACCAGCCGAACCGTCTTGAGATTGTCCTCGCCGGTGGTCTCGGCGTTACCCCCGCGCAAGCCCTCCAACAGATTGCCGCAGCATGACACGATGCTCGCCTGAACGACGTCATACGCGGGATCGGCCCACGCATACCGGTGAGGGGGTTGCCGTTTAGCCAGCGTCCCCCCGGCCGTGGTCACGCGAACCCAATAGTCCGGCCCAAGCTCAACCGAACCTTTCTCGCCCTCGACGAACACATAGGTCTCCGGGAATCGATCGTGTTCTAGGTGGTTTTCCGCGTACGCCATATTGCATGTGATCGTTGCTCCACCATCCATGCCCATCATCACCGTCGCTACATCCTCCCCCTGGATATCTCGGTGTATTTGTTGGGTCCGGCAATGCAAGCTCGATGCCTCGCCGAAGAGAAACCGCGCTGTGTCTAGGATGTGGCTGCCGATATCGGTCAGGATGAATTGCGGAAGTTGGCGGAGGAACGGCTGATTCGCGAACACGGGGAAGCCGGTGATGAAATCAATGCGGGCGCGAAACACTCTACCAATCGTTCCCGCATCCAGTACCCCTTTGAGCGCGCGGATAGGCGCCTGCCACCGCCAATTCTCATGAACGAGCAGCGGCACCCCTGCATTCTTGCAGGCCTGCACCATTCCAAGGGCAATCTCCAGCGTGGGGGCCAAGGGCTTCTGGCAGATGACCGGCAAGCCTCTCGACGCGGCCAGATGCACAAACTTCGCGTGGGTTTCGACATCGGTGATCACATCGACGGCGTCCACATTTTCCCGTCGCAACAATTCCTCGGCGTCATCGTACACCGCCGCAATGCCCAGCTCCGTCCCAAGCGCCTGCGCCTTGCTCAAGGTGCGGTTATATAACGCCACTACCTCGACGCCGCCGACTTCGCGCCAGCCAGCGATCTGATAGCGCGCCCAGAACCCGCAGCCGATCACGGCCAAGCGCAACGGTCGCTTTGTTAATGCCATGCTCATTGATCGCCTGTCTGCTTTATTTCCGGGGTCCACCGGACCATTGTGGAATGGTTATGCGATGCACTCTCAAGCAGTACGACGTATTCACCGCTCTTTCGCTTCATGACGGACATGCCATAACTGGCGTCGATCTCGCCGCCCCCACCCTTGTGCCCCCCGTTGTTGGGATACAACGTGCCAACCAACTTGCCGGAATCCGCGTTAATCACGCGGACGATGCCGTACCCATAGGCGACGAAAACATAGTCGCCGGCCACCCCCAGGCAAAGCGGTGTGCCTCCTCCGTAACTGGTTTCCGGCGTGTACGACTTGTCATCGATAGGAAGACTGGCCTCCCATCGTTTTGTGGCCTGTTTTGCTTTGCTCCAGCGATCGTAGCGGGCAATGCGCGGCACTCCGTCCTCGACTGAACCTTCAGCGCGCCCGCCCAGGTACATGATGTCGGTCGCGGGCTGATAAATGGAACGGCGCAGGCTTCCAAAATCCTTCGGAATATTCCAGCGCACCGTATGAGTGGTGTCATAAATTGGATTTTTGTTCTGATCGAGACCTTGGCACTGATACTGCATTAGAAACGGCGGACCGGCCGCATCACCGATGATCCACACATCGCCATTGGTGTCGATGTCATAGTATTGGTAATAGCCCTTGGGTTGCGCGAACCGTTCGTCGGCCTCGAATTGGCCGTTCCCGTTCTTGTCGATTGCATTAAGTTTGTCGGACGACCCACCGGGGAAGTGCACGGACGGACGGGCGATCTCGCTGCCACCGGTCCTGTCAAGGTGAAACATGTGCATGCCGTATCCTGTCTGGCCAACCGTGCACAGAAACGCTTCATTGCGAATGTATCGGATGCCCATCGACACGACAAATGATCCGGTAATCCTTGAATCTTTGGGATATCGGAAGCGATGCAGCGTGAATCCCTTCAGACTCCATTCCTTGCCGCCGCCCGGTTGGCTGTAATCGAGGCGGTAGTGGTGATTGGCATCATAGATATCTGTCTCAGATCTCGGATCCACGCCGCCGCAATCAATGTAGTTCAAGCCGTGAACCTGCCACAGCGACTCCCCTTTGGGACTGAGCGCCACCACCGATTGCCCCCAGATTTCGCCGCCGTAGAGACAGGCGACATACAGATTCCCCATGGCATCCATGCCCAAGCCCCGTATTTCAAAGAACTTGTCAGGAGCATATTCCCCCGGCACTTTCCCGTAGATACCCCCTTCGACACCGATATGATCCACAACCTTGGGCAAATCCTTCAGATTGCCGTAAACGGTAATTCGGCCATCTTTGTTAAGCCCGCCAACAAGCAACTGATTCTTCAGGTCCATCGTCAGCGCCAGGGGGTTATCAAAATCCCCAATGGCCGGCCCGGGAGTGCCATCATTGGCGAAGGAGAGCACCTTTTCACCGGTCAGAATCGTATTGGGGTTCGCGCCATTTTTGTATTGAATTACCCAGACGCGGCCCTCGGCATCAACCGTGAGTTTACCGGGACGCGTTGCGGGCCAGTTTCGCAATTCCTTTAGCGTATCCAAGGCGAGCACGCGGATCTTGTTGTTCGAAAAATCGGCCGCAAAAAGTTCATTCCCCTTGATCGCCAATCCGGTGATCATCGTATGTCCAAGAACAATGGTGTCCGTCCGCTTACCGCCCCCATATTTGAATCGCTGGACACCATTGCCACCGCCGAAGTAGACGAATTTGCCATCGGCGGCGACGGACTTCACCGGGTCGCCAAACCCGGAATTGAAGCCATCGTAACGCCCCTTGAATGCGCCATCCTTATAGGATGCGCCACCCCCATGGGATTCGGCATACCCGGCGGTAAACACCGTGCCGTCGGCATCGACGCACAAGTCACGAAACTCATCAGGCACCCACGCCTTCACGGTGTCGTCGCAGAAGGAGTTGCCTAACCAGGAGGAAATGCAAGGCAGTGTCTGTGCTTGGGCCGTGCGCCCCCAGCATCCAAAGGTAAACAGCGAGATCGCAAGAACGGATGAGCTTATTTTCATGGGTCAACGTGACTTTTAATCTGGGGACGACATTCACTCTCGTGCGGCACCATGGTCCGGGAATTACTCCGGTTGAACGATCGGCCAGGCAAATGTGGATTCGACCGCGATGCGCCGCCCGGTGGCCTGCGACTCGTGGCAGGCGTTCATGACTTCCAGCACATGCAGGCCGTGTTCGCCTGTCATCAAGCTCTTTTCACCCGTCAGCAGGCAGCGGGCGATATATCGCGCCCCTCCCATCCACCCAATTGGCCATTTGTCTTTGCACTCGGGCTGCAGGATGGCATGCCCATCGGTTGCCACATCCACGGCGGCCGGCGACCAATCCCAGCCTTGGATGTGCATTGCGCCTTTGGTCCCCATGATATCCACGCTGTAGAGCTTGCGCTCGCGGGCTGTGGCGCGCTCCGCCTCGTAGTAGACGAAGCCAGTCTGCACGTGCGACAGGATTCCGTTGCCATGGTTCATGATTAACATGGTGTTCTCGTCCGCCGTAACCTCAACCTCGCCCTTGTCATCCACCTTGCGAGTCTTGTTGAGGATCGCGGTCATTCCCACGACTTCCTTCACTGGACCCAGCAGACCCGTGAGCGTGGTGACGTTATAGACGCCCAGGTCATAGAGGCTGCCGCCTCCTTTTTGGTAGAACCAGGCCGACCAGGTCGGGCCGCCATGACCGTAGGTGCCATGGCCGGCAGTCACGCGTCCAATTCGGCCGCTCTGGATCGCCCGCGACATATAGGCAAACTGCGGACTGATCACGCAATTCGGTGCCACCCAGATTTGCACGCCCTTGGCCTTTGCCAACTCCAGCAGCGACCGCGCATCCTTCACATCCAGCGCCATCGGCTTCTCACTCCAGACGTTGCACCCGGCTTCCAGCCCTTTCTTGTTCACGGGAAAATGAGAGGGCATCGAAGTAGTGTTCACCAGCAGGTCGAACTTCGGGCCTGCAAGCATGGCGTCGATGTTGGGATAGAAGTTGGGAATATTATGCTTCTCGGCGGCCTTGCGAGCGCGATCCTCGATGATGTCGCAGGTGCTGACCAATTCGATGAACGGAGCATCCTTGAGGCTCGGCAAATAAGCGCGCGACACACTGCCGCATCCGATGTGGCCCACGCGCAGCTTCTTGCCTGCGGGAATCTCAGCTTCGGCGGCGGCCAGCCATGACGGGATCGCCACCGTCGCGGCCAAAGTCGCCGCGCCCTTGAGAAACGTTCGGCGATTCGCAGAAGTCGCCACTCCCGTCGGTCCGACATCAAATGTCTGATCTGCGGCTTGGATCGTCACGGTTTCCTTCATGGGTGGTCCTCCAAAATAATGGTGTTGTTGCCCGCTCAGGGCAATGCCTTGATGCGAATGTTCCGGTGCCGGACAGTCTTTTTGTCGTTGTAATTCTGCAAGCCGATGAATCCTTTTAGCGTCCGCTCCTTAGGGTCCGTCCATTTTAATACTTCCTCGCCATTGATACGAACGGTGTAAACAGGTCCGATGCAGGAGATCTCATAGCTGTTCCACTGCCCTATCGGTTTGGTATTGGCCCGCAGGGATGCGGAGAACGGATAGATCGATCCGGTTCGCCAAGTAGGATTCTTGGGCTCGGGGTCGCCGATTTCCATCTCGTGGCCCTTGCGCACGGCGATCCAGGGATCGTTGCCCGGATCGGGGAACCGCAGGAACACGCCCGAATCCGCGATGTCTTGTTCCTGAACAAATTCACCCCGAAGCGTGAAATCCCCAAACTCCCGGCCGGAGTACCACCAGAGGCCCATCCCTCCCTCGCCGGTGGCCACGCCATCCTTGAGAACCATGCGTCCAGGACCGCATTGTTTCCAATTTTTAATCTCCCCCTCGGCGAGCAATGCGACAAACCCGCCTTCGCTTTCATCAACTGGCAGCCGTGCCGCGCTCGCGTTGACGGCGGCGGCGGGCGAACCAGATGCGTTCGCGTCGACGGGCGGGTGTTGCGGCATTGACGCGCAACCCTCTAACCCGGCGAAGAGCACGATGGCGACGCACGCCGTGCGGAATCTGAGAAATAGCTTCATGAGCAACCTTCAATCATATCAAGCCAGCAACTCTGTAATGTACTCAAAACATAACGGCGCGGCTTCGTCGCACCAATCCTAGAAAACGTAAAACTTTTCCGATTCTGCGACATCGGCTATCTTCGCGACCATGCCACAAACCTTGCGCATCGGTCTGGTCTTCAACTACAGCCTCTCCTACTGCCGTGCGATTCTTCGCGGTATCAAGAGATATGCCCAGGCCAGGCCGAATTGGATCTTTGCCCCAGTCGAGCCTGACGCACGTGGACTTCGCCTGCTCAAATCCCTTCGCCCCGCCGGAATAATCGCACACATCTACACATCGCGCCTCGCCTCGGCATTGGCGGCTCCGCGTTTGCCGCTGGTCAACGTCTGTGGCGTGCTGTCCAACCTGCGAATTCCGCGAGTTGGTTTGGATGATACCGCCATTGGGCACGCGGCCGCCAACCACTTTCTCGATCGTGGCCTCCGCCACTTCGCATTCGTGGGCCATCTGAATCATGGCTACTCAATCCGTCGCCAGGCGGGCTTCGAGGATGCCATTCGCCGCGCGGGTTTTAGAGTCACCAATTACCACGAATCATCCGCCACCTTCGTCCCGCGTGGACAGTTGTGGTCAATGGATCCCCGGCTATTGAAGTGGCTCGCATCGCTTCCCAAGCCGACGGGCATACTGGCTTGCAATGACCTTTGGGGTGCCCAGATCTCCGAGGCATGCCGGCAAGCCGGCCTCGTGGTTCCCGATCACCTTGCGATCGTCGGGGTCGACAACGATGACTTGCTTTGCGAACTGGCGCGGCCTTCTTTGTCGAGCGTCGCCGTTCCGGCGGAGGCAGTCGGATATCATGCCTCGGAGCTACTCGAGCAGCTCATGGCTCGCGGTAAGCCCACTCGCGAGCCGATCCTCCTGCCTCCAGGTAGCGTGATCACCCGATGCTCATCTGATATTCTTTCCGTCAGCGATCCCGACGTGGCCGCCGCAATCAGGGTGATCCGTCAGCATTCACACGAACCGCTGCGGACCGGTAACGTTCTGGAAGTTGTGCCAGTGTCGCGTCGCTCACTCGAACGACGTTTTCGCAGGGCCCTTGGGCGCGGAATAGGCGAAGAGATCCGCCGCAGCCACATCGAAAAGGCGCGAAATCTGCTGGCGAGCACGGACCTGCCGATGTCTGAAGTTGCCCGCCATTCGGGCTTTAGCGAAAGCAAACACCTATCGGTTGCATTCAAGCAGGAAGTCGGGATGACTCCCTCGGAATATCGAAGGCAGACTCGTACGCTCTCACAGATTTAAGGGAGACGATCCGACTCCTGCACCGCAACGTTGCCGTTGCTCCCGCATGAGTCGGGCTGGTGTGGCTCGCTAGGCCTTCACCGTATGAAACTCTCATTCACAACACATCATCGGCTTTGGCCGGCGCACGCAAACCTGTTTGATTTCCCACTGACGAACAACGCCTTTTCATGGCGTGCAGTATGCCCAAGTACCTGCTGGCCGCGTGCAGAGAAGACGTTTAGCTCCGTCTGGCGTCAAACGCTAACAGACGGATTTTGTCGATTGATACTCAGCTTCCGTGCCAATGGACTCGCCCGCCGTTGCGGTCAAATGGACACCACCAGATTTTGTTGGGCGCCGGAGGGAGCGTTCGACCTCGAAGGTTGACCCCGGCGAAAAGCTCGAAATCTTCGCGGGCGATGAAGTCGGCGTGCCCGTCAACGAAACCGACGATCGAACGATCGCCATGCCGGGTGCTGATGCCCGACTGGTCCGCCGCCGTAGTGCCGTCGTCCCAGGCGTAACTTACACTACCAACCCCTAGATCCAGTGGTTCCCAATATAGGATCGCGTCTGACCGAATCTGAGTTATACGGCAACTGCGATAGTCATGGTTATAGTCACACATCGAGACATTCAACGTATACGTCGTCAACGGATGGATCGACTGTGGGAACTTCACAAGATCCGCGTATGGCCCTTGGTCGGTCGGGCAATGCATCACCGCAGCGTTCAAATACGGGGCAAGGTCTCCAGTCTGAAAATCCTTTGGCTGGGCCGGATTGGAAAGCTTCTTGCCGGTGTAGAGCCAACCTGTACGGGTCTCGGAGCGATTACCCCCATCTGCATTGGCGAACGGCAGCACCCCACGGTGATCGGTCGCGTAGTTGACGAACGCGAAGGTGATCTGGCGGATGTTGCTCAGGCACTTGACGCGATCGGCCGACGCCCGCGCCTTGCTCAGCGCGGGAAGCAGGATTGAGATTAACAACGCAATGATACCGATCACCACGAGCAGTTCGACTAAGGTGAATCCAAAGAGCCTCGATGTTCGAGTCCCCCGCCTATCGCTCACATGCTGAAAATCTTTTGCCATCTGACACCTCTCGCTTCCGTGTAGGTTGCCATGTCCCAGCGAGGCTCTATCGAGCACTTCTTGGGTACGCCGAAGTGATACAAGAAAAAGTGTGTCGCATCAGCAATAATGGGACAACCCAGTTTTGCGGATAACTTTTCCTAAATTGCGACAATCGCCGTGAGAATGGCGTGAGGCAAACCTCGAAAAACGGGACAACCCAGCTCAGTCTTTACAGTCACTAAATCCGGCTGAATGGCATTTTCTCGCATAGAACAGATGGCGCGTTTTGTAACGTTTCGCGACTACGGCACTGAGGCTGTGCTGAGGAAAAAACTGAGGGTTAAGACTGAGCTGCGTTGTCCCGCTTGTGTGGAAGGATAAGCTGTGTCTGAGATGAAAGAAGGCCTATCGTGGCCGAGCGACACGGGCGATAATGGACAAATACCCGCTGACAGTCCGGTTGGACGACAAGTTGTTCGAGGCCGTCAAGGCACGGACAACGCAAACGAGGGCATCCCTGGGCTCGGTGGTGGACGCCTCACGCCAAGAGCTCATGCCCGAATACCGGGAGAAGCAGGAGCAGATTCTGGTGCTCGCTATTGACCGTTGCTTCAACCGTTTGATAAAGATGCACGAGGACGAGCAAGCGCAACACGAGATCGTCCGAGAGATGTTGGCGCTGTTCGTGCGCACGTTCTTACGGCACACGCCGCCGGCAAAGCCGGAGCTAACGTCCGCACCAATGCCGAAGCATCAGAAAGATACCCTGCCCATCGATTCCACCAGCCTTTTTGACAGATGATCCAAGACCGTTGCGGCAAATGTGCGCCAGGCGCAATTGTCAAAGGGACTACTCATCGTCGCGCGACGAAGATCCTATCCGATTGCGGTGTTTGCGTGCCATCGCCCCTCGAGCGTCGGTGCCGGCGTCGAGCCAATGGAGGATTAGCGCCTCGATCACCCGTTTCGGATTTGAAAGGCGCGTCGCGCAGTCCTCTTCAAATGCCTCGAACAGTTTTGTGTCGAAGCGATAGGTACGTTGGAGCGTCTTGGGCTTATCATTCGTCTTGGACGAACGAGCGGCATTCTTGGCTCCTGGCATTCTGAGTCCTTCTCTTCCATCAATTCAAGAAGCACGGTCCACCTGCGAACCGACTGCTTGATGCCAATCATACCATCCATTCCAGAAAAGGCGCAGAAGGAATAAGGACTGCTATGCAGGCGGTTTGGGTATTCCCGCTCCCGACCCATGGCTCGATTGTGTGCCGTGCCCGAGGTTGTCAATATCCCACCCCGAGGATACACGGGGACCCCTCCCACTGGGCGATCCACATTAAAAACCCCTGGCATGGCAGGGAAATTCCTCCGCCATGGGCCGGGAGCGGGAAGAATGTGCGGCGGAGAAAAACTCTTGGCAAGTAAAGCAATCTACAATGACTTATATTATACCATTAACTTTTACTATGCATAATATCTACCATGCGGCTGTCGCGCGGGCGGACGGCACGGGCAAAGGCGCTTGCGATTACAGCGCGCAGGAGGCGGGTCTTGTCAGCCGTCCCACCACACACCACGAATTCTTTGACGCAAACTCGCCCTGGCGCGCGGTCCTCCGATACTTCCGATGGTAAAATGTTCACGCTTGACCGGACGGCAACGCGGCGCGGGCTGATCAAGATCATCGCGGCACGCGCCGTGGAATTGTATCGGCAACGCAATCGGAGCAGGAATCATGGTGGCAATCAACAACAATCATCAACTGAGCGGTAAGCATGATGCCCCTTATAGCCAGTATTCCAGTCAAGCCCAGGGCGATTTAACCAGCATCACGTTACAGATCGAAGCGTGCGAGCGGATGGCGGGCCGGACGCTGGTTCACTTCATTGACCAAGCCAAGACAGGCCGAACCATGGGAGAGCGAACGGAATTGCTTCGGTTGATGCAGGAGGCCGAAGCGGGCCGGGTTAATAAGCTGTACGTCTATAAGTTCCATCGGCTCGGGCGCGCTGCGGAAACGCATGTTCTGGTGGAGGATTTGGAGCGCGGTGGTGTGGAGGTGGTCAGTGTCACGGAAGGCACGAATGCGCTGGCGCGGAGGGTGCAACTGGTGGTTGCCGCCGATTACAGCCGCGTATTGGCAGAGCGGACGCGGGCGGGTTTGATCCAGCGGCATTAGGAAGGATGCTGTACCGGAGGCCCCCCTCCTTACGGATACCAGATCGTCACCGCACCCTATGGAAAGAAGAAACTGTCGATTCAACCGGACGAGGCGGAAATCGTCCGGTTCCTGTTCTCAACCTATCTTGCCGAGAGCATCGGCATGAAAACCATGAACCGAACCCACGGGTCGTGGGTTCGGTCCATGCCTATTCAAGAGAACGTTTTGAGAATGGCCTCGTTATGCCACGGCGGGGAATTCCGCGCTCTGGATCTTCAAGGGGGGTGATACTGATCCGGCAGCCGGGCATCAGGACTTCATTGGCTGCCACCGGCTGGCGATGAGGTCGCCGACCTGCTGAGCCAATTGCTGCATCCTGGGATCGGGAAGTGGGTCATTCATCGAAACTCCTTTGCGCAAAAAAGACCCCGGCCAGAAGGCCGGGTCCAGAGTGGATTGAGAAGCCGGACAGGAACTCACCAATGCCGGATCAGGCGGCCGGTTGCGCATCGTGATAGCGTTTCCAGGTGGTATGCGCGTTGCCCAGATGAAGGCCGGTACGCTGAACGATCTGGTGCCATTTCACTTTTTGGTTTCGCCATTCAGCGATTTTGGGAGCCCAGTTATCCATCAGCGTGGGCTCCCCGAGATCCACGACGAAGGCCTCACTGCAAGCCCCGTTCGCTGGCATGAGCGTAGCGAGCAGGGATTCCGGCATTTTGCCTGCCCTTTTAGAGGGTGTCGATATTCTCGGTAATGGAGATAAACCGACCGCCGTGGAAGATGATATCCTTGATCAGCGAGATCGTATTGTCACCGCGGGACAGTCGGGACTGCTCGGTGACCACGACGATCCCCAGTCGTTTGGCGTACACCATCTTTTTGAGCTGCTGAAACATGGGGCGCGTCTCGCAGGTGCCGGACATCGCCTCATCAGATAGGAAAATGAAATTCCCGTAGGGGATTCCCTTTCGACCCAGGCCATCTCGGCAGCGGCGGGCCTGATCCTGAATATTTTCCGTGCGCTGCAACTCGGAACTGAATCGGCAGAAGATGATATTGACGTTGCCCGTTGGAGGAACGACATTGGGTTGTAAAGTTGGTTGAAAGTTAGCTAGTGTTGTTCCGCACTGTTCGGCATTGTCACGAATCGTTCCGAAAGGATCCCGAGTTGTAAGTTCGTGTGAATCCGAACTGTAAAGCTCCAATCGGAGCGTGTTGAAAATGTCCGGTAAAACCGGGAATAGATCCGTGGGTTATTCCAACACGCTGGCGCCAGCCGTGGCGGTCGTGGCGAAAACGCCGGGTTCGATGTCATATTTCTTTTTATAACTTTCACGAAGATGATCGGTCAGCATGTCGACGCTGCGGGGTTGCGTGAGGGCGACGATGCAGCCACCGAATCCACCGCCGGTCATTCGTGCGCCGTACACGCCTCGCACGTTCATCGCCTCGGCGGCCAGAAAATCCAGTTCGGGGCAACTGACTTGATAATCGTCTCGCAGCGATTGATGGCTTTGCACCATGAGTTCACCGACGCGCTCATATTGCTGCCGATCCAATGCCGCCCCGGCCTCCACGCAACGGGCATTTTCCGAGACGATATGGCGGCAGCGGCGCAGGATAACACCGTCCAATTTTCCAGTGGCAGACTCGATTTGCTGAATCGTTACGTCGCGCAGCGCGCGAACGGAAGGTTGTTCTTTCTGGAAAAACGCGACCCCCTCTTCGCACTGTTTTCGTCGTTCGGCGTAGGCGCTGCCGGTGAGTTCGTGTTTGACCATGCTGTTACAGATGACGATCCGCAAATCTTTGGGGTCGATCGATACATACTGCTTGGTGAGCGCACGGCAATCGAACAATGTCGCCTTACCAGCTTGCGCGCTGGAGACGATCATCTGATCCATGATACCGCAGGGGACTAGGGCAAATTCGTGCTCCGCGCGCTGGCAGATCAGGGCCAGCCGCATCGGGTCCATCGTCTGCCCCGCTAGTGTCAGGAAACAAAACGCCGTCGAAACTTCGATGGCGGCACTGCTGGAAAGGCAACCGCCGACTGGGAGATTATTGGTATAGAGCGCTTCGAGACCGGAGAGCGGGATTCCCGCGTGCAACAGTTCCGCCGCGACCCCTCGACTATAATTGGCCCATGCCGGTTCGCCCCGCGTGATTCGTTCCTGCACGGAGAATTCGACGATTAAATCGGGAAAGGCCATTGAAGCCAGACGCACTTTGCCATCATCGCGCACGCGGCATGCGACGGTGACCTGCGGCTCGATCGCCATCGGGCAGACGAAACCCTCGTTGTAGTCCGTGTGTTCACCGATGAGGTTGACGCGCCCGGGCGCGCGGATGACATGAACGCGTCCGCCCGGACCGAAAATGTGGTTGAACTGCTCTTTTAATTCTGCGTGTGGCGCGTCCATTCGGTGGAATGTAGGGGTGGCTTGTAAAGCGGTCAAGAAAAACCCTTACCCTAACCCTCCCCCCATGGGTACATGGGGGGGAGGGGAGAGCATCAATTAATGAAGAGCTTTGGACCAATGCGCTGGACTCCGATACGATGGCGGGAAACAGACATGCAGAATCTCCAAGGTAAATTTATCGTGTTGGACGGCCCTGAAGGCTCTGGCAAGAGCACGCAAACGCAACTTCTTAAGAGTGCGCTGGAGGCCACGGGATTGGAAGTGCTGGCGGTGCGCGATCCAGGGACGACGCGGGTTGGAGAAAAAGTTCGAGCGATACTTCTGGACCCGGCGCATGGGGAGATCGGCATGCGCTGCGAAATGCTTTTGTATATGTCGGCCCGCGCGCAAATGATGTCGGAAATTATTTTGCCTGCGTTGGAAGCCGGAAAGGTGGTGTTGTGCGATCGATTTGTCTCCAGCACGCTGGCCTATCAATTGGGTGGCGACGGGATGACGGCCGAAGAGATCGTCGCGGTGGGTGAGATTGCCATCCGTGGGCGCTGGCCGGATCTAACGATTATTCTCGACATCCCTTCGGATAAAAGCATGGCTCGGGTGAAGCGGGCGAAAGATCGAATCGAACAACGGCCCATGGAGTATCATGCACAAGTATTGCGAAACTATCGATCGCAGGCACAGGACAACCCACGCTATCGTATCGTTTCAGCGGACCGCCAGATTCAAGCGGTGCATGCGGATATTTTGGAGGCGATAAAGACTCATGCAGACTTTTGACGAGATACAGGGGCAGAGCAAGGCGATCGATGCGATTCGGCGCGCGTTTTTAGCCGATCGGTTGCCGCACGGGTTGATTTTCGCCGGTCCGACCGGTGTCGGCAAAGCGACAACGGCGGCGGTGCTGGGAAAACTTTTTTTGTGTGAGCGTCCGATCGGCGATATTTCCTGCGGGAAGTGCGAAAGTTGCCGGGTGTTTAACGCGGGGAATCATCCGGATTATCACGTCATCACGAAGGAATTAATTCGGTATCACGATAAAACTGGGAAGAGCAAAGGCATCGAGTTGTCGATTCATGTGTTGCGGCCGGAACTGATCGAACCGGCGAATCGCAAGCCGATGATGGGGCGGGGCAAGGTGTTCGTGGTCGAGCAAGGCGAGTTGATGAACGCGCAGGCGCAGAATTCAATCCTCAAAACGCTTGAGGAACCGGCCGGGCGGACGATCATCATTTTATTGACGGATCAGCCGTCGGCGATGTTACAGACAATTCGCAGCCGTTGTCAGATGTTTCAATTTGCGCCGCTGGAACTGCCGATGGTTCTAATCGAATTGCAAAAGCGGGGAGTTGATAAGGCTACCGCCATGGATGCGGCGCGGTTCGCGGAGGGATCGTTGGGGCTGGCGCTGAAATGGATTGAGGATGGTGTCATCGAACCCGCGCGTGAACTGATGAACCAGCTACAGGCTTTATCGCGCGGACAGTTGCCGGAAAATCTACCGGCGTGGTTCAAGTCCGCCGCCGAAGCATACGCGGAAAAGCAGTTGGAGCGCGATGAGTTGGCCAGCAAGGATCAAGCGAACCGCGAAGGTCTCAATCTTTTTCTTCGAGTGGCCGCCGGTCACTTCCGCGAGCGCTTGGCAGGCGGTGCGGACGATAGCGAAGTTGAAAAAGCGTGCGCGGCGATTGATGCAATCGTGCGCGCGGAAAAGTATCTCGATGCCAACGTCAACGTGCCCATCATTTTCCAGCAACTGGCGCTGTCGCTTTCGCGGGATTATCGAGGTTGACAATCCTAATGGGCAATGGCACGATAAAATGAACTTTTTACTGGGTGAGGTTCTTCATGAAAATGTCGCGTGGTCTGGGTGCAATGCTGTCTATTTTACTCTTCTGCGAAATTTCTCGGGGCGAGATGAAAGTCGCGGATTTGGTGGTCGGGCCGGCCATGAATGACGTGGTATACGTCGTCAGTCCGGTGGGTGGTCATGTCGCGGCGGGAATGATGAAAGGGAGCCGGTTTTTCGTGGCGGTCGACGGGGTTGAAGGTCCGAAAGTCGATTCGGTCATGATGGTTCTGCCAGCGACTGGTGTGGTTTCGCCTGGTGATCCCAAGGCAGGTTTGCCGGGATATACTGCAAAACCAATCGTGCAGACACCCGTTGTCTTTAGTGAAAACGGCAAACGTTTTGCGTACATGGCCCGAGTCGGACAAGAGTACGTTGTCGTCGTCGATGGGAAAGAGCAACGGCGTTTTCCTGTTGCCTCGGGCGCGCAGGTTCGAATGCAGTTTACCGGTCCCGATGCAAAGATGTTCGTGATGAATGTATCTGGAACTTCCGGCCTTTTTGAAGTGTGGGTCGACGGCGAACAGAAGCCTTCCCTGGATTCAAACGTCGTGATGATTTTTAACCGCGACGGAACGCGATACGCATACATCGCCACTCCCGATGCCAACGACCGAAAAAACACGGCATTGGTCGTCGATGGAAAAATCGCCGCCTATGCCGGAACTGAACCCCGCTTTACCGCCGATGGTAAACGCGTACTCACCTTAAGCTCCACGGGCAAAGAACAAACGCTTTTGGTAGATGGCACGCCTGCGGTAAAAGCCACGCAGATTTCCCGAGTGTTTATCGCGCCGGTCGATGACAAGATCGTGACTGTCATCTCCAAGCCGGCGCAGGGCGGACAGCACTATGTCTGCGTAGTTGATGGCAAAGAAGTTCCCGCGACTGAAGGGACGGATATCCCGTACGTGGCTTTCAGCCCCAACGGAAAACGCTGGGCCGCCCGCTGCAGAAATATCGTTGGCGCTCCCATCACCTGGCTGGCGACGGACGACGGAAAAAAGGGACAGGAATACAACGGGATCAACGACGATTCCATCATCTTCTCCGGTGACGGATCGCGCCTGGTGTATGTTGCCGTCAGTGGTTCAAAACTATTCGCCATCGTCGATGACAAGGAGTCTGACGGATTCAACTACAACCTGAAAGCCGGCTTCAGCCCCGATGGCAAGAAAGTTTATTACGGTGGCAGGCAGGATCAGGCAACGGTGACACGTTCGCTCGTCGTCGAAGGTAAAGCGTATCGCGGCGACAGCAACTTCAACACGGAATCGATCAAGTTCAGTCCCGACAGCTCTCGCTGGGGCGCGCTCGGCAGCGGGCTGCAGGCAGGCGGGCCAACCGGATTGCAAGCCGTCGAAAATTTCCTGCTGGATGGACAACTCGTTCCCGGATTTACGGTCGCGAACTTCACCTTCTCACCGAACGGTAAACATGTCGTGTTCTACGGACAGCGTCGTTCCGACAGCGTCAATGGCCTCTTCTTGGATGAGGGAAAACCCCTCAAGCTGAACACGGGTCGAGGCCGCCCGGCAATATTCTCCCCAGACGGGAACCATCTGTATTGGACCACGATCCTGCAGGATCCGGCGACCAACAAGCCGAAGCATTTCGTTTACGCGGATGGCAAAGAAATCGCGAAGTTTGATAACGTCGCTCTCGGCAATTTCGAAACCGATCCCGGTGCATGGCAGGTCGAAGCCGATGGAACGCTGGATGTCGTTGGGGTGGTGGGTGAAAACGTGGTCCGCTATAGAGTGACCCCCGGCGAAGATTCCAGCGTCGCAAGCGCCGCGTCTGAATTAGCCTCCGCCGATGCCAAAGTTAAGGCTGAAGCTGAAGCCGCAAAAAAGGCCGCTTCCGATACTGCCGCCCAAAAGAAAGCCGACCAGGAAGCCGCCGCCAAAAAGAAACAGGAAGATGCCGCGAAAGCCAGGGCTGCCGCGATTGAGGCCAAAAAAGCAGCGAGAAAGCCTAAATAGTTTGCACAAGGTTCTAAATACCGACGCGGACTTTCGGTATCTACAAATGGTTGCAGAAGGATGCGTCGAGGTATCGTGGCGCGCGGACGGCAGAGTCTCGGGTATTCCAGAGGAGGTTCGGTTCGGGAAATTTGCAAGCTCCCTGGATTTCGTAGACTAAAAAAGACCCCCACCCTATCCCTCCCCCGGAGTACCGGGAGAGGGGACAATACCCGCCGATCTCGTCAGGCACCCAGATGATCATGCATCATCCTCACCCGTTGCATCAAGCCGTCGCAACTGCAACCAACTGGTCAATTTCAAGAGTGCGGCAAGGGTGCACAAGGTGCCGCTGGTATATCCCAGCGACATCAACATCCAGCGAGGTCGTGGATCGATGCCCGGGGGCCATTTGTCGAGCAGATCGGCATTGACCAGGGCCGTCGTCACCGCAAAAGCGCCCAGGTAACTGAATACCACAATCGCGATCCCCAACAATACCAGGACGGCGAGTGTCCGAGTCAGGCGGAGGGGCGATGGAACTTCATCTTCCGGTACAGCTTCAAACATGGCGTCATCCTCCGTTCGTGATGAACCCCGTGGGATATATAATTGAAGTGGCGATCAGGCAAACGGCGGTGTCTGGGCTATTTGGCCGAGAGCATCGCCGCAATTTTGAGATGCGGACGCGGTAGAGGATAGCGCGGGATCTCATCCAATGCCACCCAGCGGTGGGGGCGATCGAGCTGTAATGTTTCGGCGCTCAATGCGTTGCAGCGATAGACATCAAATTGATATCGCCGATGAGTCAGAGCATGGGTGACGATTCCCAGTCGTTGGATTTTTGAGACAGTGATCGGCAGACGGCCGGAAAGTGTTTTTGGTGTCACAGATGTCTTACCTGCTTCGACCGTTACAAACTGCCACATGCCGGCCCATCGGCCGCGCATGGGTCGCTGTTCAATGAGCCATTTGCCATCCGTGCAGATGCAGAACGTCCATCGTTTCAACAGTGGAGTGGGTTTGGCCTTTCGGGGAGCGGGGATGTTTTCCTGAATGCCACTGGCGAATGCATCGCATTTCTCGCGAACGGGGCAGAGCAGGCATTGCGGCGACCGAGGGGTGCAGATCAGTGCGCCCAACTCCATCAATGCCGAATTAAAATCACCCAGTTGTTCGGTCGGCAGGATTTGTTCGGCGCGGGCCCACAGTATTTCCTGTGTTGCCGGATCGCGGGGATCGGCGGTGATGCCGTCAAGCCGACAAAGCACGCGGATCACATTGCCATCCAGGATCGGGACGCGTTTTTCAAACGCGATCGACGCGATGGCACCGGCGGTGTATCGACCGACTCCTGGAAGCGATCGAAGTGAATCGGCATCGGAGGGAACTTGACCGCCAAAGTCGGCGACGATCTTTTTCGCTGCTTTCTGAAGATTTCTGGCGCGCGAGTAATACCCCAATCCTTGCCAGAGCCGAAGTACTTCCTGTTCATCGGTCGATGCCAATGCGGCGGGCGTGGGGAATCGTTCGATGAATCGAAGGTAGTAGGGGATGACGGTTGCCACTTGCGTCTGCTGGAGCATAAACTCGCTGACCAGGATGTGGTATGCATCGATTGTTTCTGGAATCGCCGATTTGCTGGATTCCTCGCGCGGAAGGCGCCAGGGTAACTCGCGGCGGTACTTGTGGTACCAAGTCAAAAGCTGGCGACGAAATTGAACAAGCGATCCATGCACTGCCTCGCATTCTAAGCCAAGAGCCCGGTTACGATAGCCACTCAATGAGATGGTTTCATTACGCCGGCGCAAAAATGATAGAAAAAACCTTGATTTTCTCTTGCAACCGGTCGAGCAGCGCGGGACTATTAATTGTGATCTCTGTCGATGGCGGAATTAGTTTCGCTGTTTAGCGACAGATCATTGCCGCTGCAGGATCCGATGGAATGGTTCTGCCGTGGCTCTAGTCACTCAAGCCATGGAGGATGCCATGCGAAATCCCACCGTGAACGATCACGTTCGTTTGACCCAGGACATTCCCGAACTTCTATTGCGTCAAGGCGATATCGGGGTGGTCTGCAGTACCTGGTTTGCGCCGGCCCCTGCGTATGAAGTTGAATTTCCCGCTGCGGGATTGAACGAGCAGACACGCGCATTGCTGCTCTCTGAACAATTGCAAATTGAGGATTCGCTCGCGCGTCAACCAGGCTCTGCCTGATTGCTGAGAGCATTTTTCAGTTTGATGTATCGTCAGAGCGGCTTATTTGGAAGGTTTAGGTTGGGCGTACTCACCCAACAACTGATCGCGCTCCTCAATGATTAGCCCCTGAATCCGCTTCCGTTTTTGGAGATGCAGGCGAGGTATTTCGATCAGCCGGGATACTCCGCGCAGGAGCACTTGCGGCCGCAATCGCCGGGGGAGGCCAGTAGAAAGGGCCGGGGTTGTAAGGCTGCATGTGCATGTAATAGGTCACTTCCCCCTCCGAAGGCACGTCGAGATCTCGCCACGCCTGTGACAGACCGCCGGCAGCCGGAAATCGAACGGTGATATCGTGTTTTCCCGGAGCCAGCTTCAACGGTAGAAGGAAGACCGTTCGAGGCAACATTTCCCATTGTCGAACATCTGCCTGGCTCGTGGCTTTTAAAAGCAGGCCGGCCCCGATCAAGGCTAAATCCATACCCACACGGCGATGTCGATCATCGGTCAATCCATCGATCGCACCGGCAGCGATCAATCCGGTTCCAATTGCGGATTTGACCGTGCGGATGGTATCGATGCTCTGCCAGCGACGATCCTGGGCTAACGCCAGCAAATCCACCGTCGGGCGATTTGTGCCATCGAGCGGGAACTGCTTTCCATCGACCCGCACGAATGGTTCTGGAAGCGGGCCTTCCTGAGACGGCGTGGGGCCAAGCCCGACAATCGCGCCGTCAAAATTGGTGATCTTGCGGGGACCGCGACCGAAATCGACCACCAGCAGTACATTGGACTGCCCCTGCACACGGCTGTCGACAAGCGGCGCGAGCCATGGTTGCAGCTCGACAACGCGTCGAAAATTAGCCTCCGCCAAATCCTCCCGACCGAGTCGCTGCCAACATCGGCCCAGCATCACGCTGGCCAGGGAGAAGTTTGACTCGACGCGCCGAAAGTCATCTTTTTTATCTCTGTCGTCGCCGTAATCCCGGAGCTTGAAGAGCGCATTTTCAAATGCGGCGCGGGCGTTGTTGTAATCGTGCCGCATATAGTAGACGAGGCCAAGATAAAAATTGACCATCGCCCGCTCGTAGGGTTCGCCCTTCCAGATTTTGAGCTTTTCATCAACGAGAACGGCTCCCACCGATCGGCCACCTTCATTGACCCCGACACTGTTGATCACCTCGTAGGCTTTCAGAAAAGCACTTTCGGATTCTCCAAGGTCATAGTCTGCCAGCGCGGCAAGTCCGAGCCGGCAGTTGTTCAAAACAAAGTTTTCGTCGGTTTTGTCTGCCAGTGGCCGCAGACGATCGACTGCCTGACGGAAATCACCCGTGAGATAGGCTGCAACCGCATGCTGCGCGTTTATTTCATTTTGGGTGGGTCCGCAGCCTTGTAGAAAAATGAAGACTGAAAATAGGATTGCACTGCCGAATAGCCGCCCGGAATGCGCGAACGGATAATTTGTTGCGTTCAACGACTTCAATCTAAAAACCCTTTCACAGCCATCTTCTTAACTTCGTATTTGTCGGTCCAGAGAATCTCGCGCGTTTGCAGATTCGTCAGTTCGTAAACGCAAAGATAATAGGTGCTGCGACGCCGTGAATCTTCGTTCGTCAGCGTGCTGAACTTTGCCGTCAGGGCATACTCCGGCTGGATGGCATCCGGAGACGGGCCGGGGTCAATATCGAGTTCCCGTTGACGCAAAAAATACCAGGCATCCCGATTCATGATCCACGTAAACTGATCTCTTGCATGGTGACTCAATAGCGTTCGCAATCGCCCCGTGAACGCGTTCGCCGGACCGCTGGGCAAGATCTCGGCGGTCATGTTGTTTTCAACAGGTTGGACGACAACCTTGAGTTTTCCTTCCCGCTGAATGGCCTGCTGAACCACGGGGCTGGCGGTGATTTTCATCGACATGTCATCCGTCATCTTCACGAGATCCGCGCCGTCGAGCGCGGTGTTATGACCGTGCGCAACGGCCGTGTCGTTCGCGCAGCCACCCGGGATGACCATCCATGAAACAAGCAGAATTCCGAACCCAAGGCACATCGGATTGCGCCGACCACCGATTTCAATTCCCAGCCGATTAACCATCACCGTTCCACCTTCACGAGATAATCGTTCGTCCAGACGACCGTACGGTTTCGCAGGTCGGTTAAGTTGAACTCAAAGCGATACGTACTCGTGGCGCGATTCGGAAGTTCTTCCACACGCCCGTTCAGAGCGTACTGTGGTTGAATCCCTGCCGGGCCAGGCGGTTCACGACGCGGATCGCCGGTGGGTTCAAGTTCCCTTGCCTGAAGATCGTGGAAACGATCGCGATTCTCAATCAACTGAACCCGCCCGCGCCCTTCGCGAGCCAACTTGGTTTTCAGGCGATTGATGAAAATATCGTATTGCTGACGACGACTCGTCGTATCGTTTTCCATATAAGTGGAAACGATGGTCCACCGCTGTCGAGCATCATTCAGCTCCGGCAAAGACAGCAGATCCATCGACATCAGATCCGTGGCTTCGACCAGATCCTTGCTTTGAATGCCGCGATCTCCCGGGTGGAGGCTGCCAACATCCGGACGCCGTTGGCCGTAATCGTGCGGGCGGTCTTCATGGCAACCGGCCAGGACGCCGAGCAACCCAAAGCTGAGTAAAGAATTGCGTGCAAACTTCATGGGATCATCTCCTGCGATTTAAGGGGAACCTTCCGACAAGCCATCGACCTGCAAACAGTATCGGTTGAACGCCGTTCAAACAACAACCCCGGCATTTCTTCGATTTAGACACGGCAGCGGACAAAACGACTGTGAATAAATTTTATACATCGCTCTAACCGATGATTGCCGGACGGGTCTGTGATATTGTTCAATCAAGGAGGTCTCGTGCGACGGTTAACGAAAATGGCGATCACAGGGCTGCTATTGTGCGGAGGTGCTTTGTCGACCATGGGTTGTCGCGACGATGCGCCACCGCCGCCGCGCGTGTCCATTCCGGCGGCCGGTAATCGCGATCAGGCCCACGAGCGAGATTACTCTAAACCGCTTCCCCCGGATGATTGGCGGCAAACTCGCGAATATGGTAATCCACCGCCAGCGAAGCCGTAGTCAAAGGATTGGAATATGCGCGATTCGTGTAGGTTCCGCTGTGCGGAACAAGAATCGCGAGCGATGGAAAGACGTTCCGCACAGCGGAACCTACATCGACACTAAAAGAACCCAAGGAAAAGATATGCTGCCCATCCTCTTAAATCGCCTGACTCTGCTGAGTGCATTCCTGGCCGTGGCCGGATTGCTTGGCTGCGTCGATACCGTAAAGCCCCCGATCGCCGCCCGGCAGGATCCATACCAACGCGAACAGATCCACATCGCACAAATTGATCTTCGTCGCCACACCGCAGTGGATGCCCCGATCCTCACCCGCGATGATGCCGGCCTGCTGTTCGTCACCGTCCCGGTTCGCGCGGCAACGGATCTTAAACTATACATCGACTACCGCATCACTTTCTTCGATCGCACGGGTCAACCCATCAATCAGACCACCTGGTTCCACAAAACCCTGACACCCAACACACCCGATCAAATCACGTTCAACAGCACAAGCTCCCGGGCGGTGGATTTTCAGATGGATCTGCGCTACGCGGAGTAATCGGCATCGGCGTTCGTGATCCAAGAGCGGAAGGTTGAACTTCAGACAAATCCGCGGGCCGAATGCAACAAAATGCAACAAAATGCAACAGATTTCGGGGTGTCGAAAAATACAACATTTCGCGTTTTATGGCGCTTGTGATTGGATTTGTCCTACCTTTGTGTTAGGTAACGAGGGCCCGTCGCGCATTTTGAGGTCGAGCTCGTTTTCGGCGATTAAATCAAAAAAGGGGACATTACTCGATGTGGAAAATTGGATCGTGTCCCCTTTTGTATTTGCAAGTAGGAATGCAGAAAACAATTTACGACCCCCGTTTCATTTCCCGATTGAACGTATCGCAGGTGCCTGTGCCTGCGAAGGTGGCGAATCATTAAGGTCTGGCGAATTCGAGAAACATCCGAATATCCCGGATTGGTAGGCATGCGGGAAGGGAGTAGGTAGGGTCCGCAGTACTCTGCGGACCGCTCATCTCGGCGCTGGCGATGGTCCGCAGAGT
>JBBRMF010000026.1:0-32519 GCA_038230975.1 Tepidisphaerales bacterium | reverse complement strand
TTTAAGCGGATGGATCAAGACCGAAGGCGTTACACGCTTCGGGTCTGCTCAGGGAGCGGTCTTGAATCTGCACGTTCATCAACTCAAGACCAATGCCGTCAGCGGTACAAAGGACTGGACGCGCGTTGAGCTGAAATTTAATAGCGGTGAAGAGAGCCATGTGATTATCAACTGCCTCTTCGGAGGTTGGGGCTTGGCCAAAGGCACTGCCTGGTATGACGACATTGAATTGGTGCGGGCATCGACCACCACGCGCGTGTTGCCGGGCACCGTGGGTCAGGCGGTGGCGATTATCTCGAATCACTATGCACAGCGCGGGCCGACGGATTCGATCATCAGCACGCTTTCAGCCTTGAAGACGGCGAATGGAAATCTGGCAACCGCGGGGATTGATGGCCTGGCGGCGGGCTGGCCGGAAGGAAAATCGCCGGAACTTTCACCGAAGGATGTGGATGAGTTGCAATCCGTGATGAAGAGCCTTCCAGTTTCCGCCCGCGATCGACTGCTGGTTCTGGGCACGCGCTGGGGACGCGCCGATTTGTTCGGCAGCGAATTGGCGGCGATTTCGAAGGAAATCAAATCCACACTGGAAGATCTCAATCAACCTGCACCCAAGCGCGTTGAAGCGGCGCGGCGATTATTGGGTATCGAAGACAACGCCAAATCGGTTGAGGGAATCGTCGCGATGATCACCCCGACCGCCGGTCCCGAGATACAGGCGGGATTGATTGATGCGCTTTCGGGCAGCCGCAATGAATCGGTGGGTGATGTGCTCGTCACGCAGTGGAAGAAATTCACACCCGCGTCACAGCGCGCAGCGGCGGCACTCATGATTCGCAAACCGGCCTGGGCCAATTCGCTCCTCGCCGGGATCGACAAAGGCGGCATCGATCAGCGCGATCTCGGTAACGAGCAATGGCAGGCGTTGACCTCCTACCCGGACGAAAGAATCGCCCGAAAGGCCCGGACCGTGCAAAAGGCCGTGGGTCGGGCCGTGCCGACGGCGGATCGTAAAGCGATCGTCGAGAAGTTTATCGGTTTGGCCGACAAGCCCGGTGACTTGGCGATGGGCAAGGAAGTCTTCACGAAGAACTGCATTGTGTGTCACACGCTGGAAGGCCAGGGTGGCAAGGTCGGCCCGGAACTCACCGGGGTCGGCGCACGGCCGAAGGCCGACATTCTCATGCAGATCCTGGATCCGAATCGCTCGGTGGAAGGCACGTATAGAGAGTGGTCGGCGACAAGCAATGACGGCGATCTGGTCTCAGGTCGTCTGATGACCGAAAGCACGACGACCGTTGAAATTCTCGATGCCACTGGAAAGCTGCACACACTGCAGCGGAAGGACATCAAGAAGCTGACCGTTTCGCAGAAGGGAATCATGCCGGAAGGTTTTGAAGTGCTGAAACCGGAAGAACTGTCATCGGTTCTGGAGTATTTGGCGACGAGCAAAGTGAAGCATTGATTCCTGTTCCCTCTCCCCTTGTACTCAAGGGGGGAGGGGATCAGAAAAAAGCCGTTATTTTTGAGGAGTTGAATTATGTCTAAGAAGATTCGCGTGGCGATTATCGGGTTGGGTTTTGGTTCGGAATTTATTCCGATTTATCAGCATCATCCGGATGCCGAGATGTACGCGGTTTGCCGTCGGGACAAAGCCGGCCTGGATGCCTGCGGCGACAAGTTTAGCATCGCCAAGCGATACACGAACTTTGAAGACGTGCTGAAAGATCCGAATGTGGATGCGGTGCATATCAACAGCCCGATCGCCGAGCATGCGGCTCAATCATTGGCCGCGTTAAAGGCCGGCAAGCATGTGGCGTGTACCGTGCCGATGGCCACCAGCACCGAAGAGTGCAAGGCCATCGTCGATGCTCAAAAGAAGAGCGGCAAGACGTACATGATGATGGAGACCGTCGTGTATAGCCGTGAGTATTTGTTCGCCAAGGAACTGTACGACAAAGGCGTGCTCGGGAAGATTCAATTCCTGCGCGGCAGCCATCAGCAGGACATGGACGGCTGGCCCGGTTATTGGCCCGGTTTGCCGCCGATGTGGTACGCGACGCACTGCGTAAGCCCCTGTCTTGCCGTGCTCGGGAAACCCGGTGGCAGCGCGTTGGCGGAGAGCGTGGTTTGTCACGGTTCCGGTCGTATCAATGAAGACATGATCAAGATCTACAACAGCCCGTTCGCCGTTGAATCCGCGACGTTCAAGATCAAGGATAGCGACGTGGTGGCGGAAGTGACCCGCAGCTTGTTCGATACGGCCCGTCAGTATCGCGAAAGCTTTGATGTCACTGGCAGCCGCGCCAGTTTTGAATGGCAGCAGGTGGAAGGAGAGCATCCGGTCATTCACTTCAAAGGTTTGCCTGAATCTGAAATTCCCAAACGCATGCGCGTGCCGGATTACGCAGGCCGATTGCCCGATCCGATTCGGAAGTATACCGGCGCGATTCACGATGCAACGCACTTGAGCTTCGTGCAGGGCGGCGGGCATGGTGGGAGCCATCCGCATTTGGCACACAACTTTTTGCAGGCATGCCTCGGTAAGCAAACGGCGTTGCCCGATGCCCCAACGAGCGCGAATTGGACGATGGTCGGCATTTGTGCTCATCAGTCGGCGATGAAAGGTGGCGATCGCGTCACGATTCCGGTGTTTTAAGGGGCGACCGACATCGTTTGCTATTTTAATGGCAGAGTTAATTTGCCAGGAGATTTTTGTGAGCCCCATATTCTTTCGCAGTCGAACGCGCAGTCAAACGCGCCGGCGTGGATTTACACTGGTTGAATTGCTCGTCGTCATTGGAATCATCGCGCTGCTGATTTCGATTCTGCTGCCCGCGCTAAGCAAAGGCCGCAAGAGCGCCATGAAGGTAAAGTGCATGAACAATCTCCGCAGCGCCGGGCAGTTGTTCTTTGTGTACGCCAGTCAAAACAAAGGATTCTTACCCTGCGGAGTTGATCCTAAGATCGGCGCGCAATCGGGTTGGATCTGGGACATACCCATTAAAACCCGCGATCTAATTGTTTCCACCGGCGGCTTGCGTCGAATGCTCTATTGCCCGGAGTTTCCAGATCAGGATGCCAATGAGCTTTGGAACTTCACTCCGGACTTTGCGGTGCTTGGTTATATCTTTTTGATTGACCGCGGCTATCCAGGGGCGAAGCCGCATAACTTTCAACCGCAGACGCTGGTGTTGTTAGCCAATCAGGATCGGGTATCACCTTTGCAATTACGCACGAAGGATCCAACGGGTAAAACCGAGCGCCTTCTGCCGGCCGCCGACACCGAACTTGCCGCCGACGCAATTCCTGCGAACGCCAGTACCACGGATCCGTATAAGACTGTATTCGGTGGCGTCAACGGTGGATGGACCAAGGGCACCCACCAGGTCAGTCACATGGGGACGAACGGCAAGCCCGAAGGTGCCAACGTGCTGTTCATGGACGGACACGTCATCTTCCGCGCTATCGGTGACATCCACCGGCGCACTGATTCCGGGCCTTACTTCTGGTTCTGAAATCCGATGAATTTCCATCGGCCCGACATTCGCCTGACGTGATTCTGACAAGAGAGGTACTATGGCTAAGCTATTTCATCCGCGCTCTTCCCGTGGCAAAGCTCGCAAGTCAACGCGCTTCGGGTTTACGCTGGTCGAGCTTCTCGTCGTCATTGGAATCATCGCGCTGCTGATTTCGATTCTGTTGCCGGCCTTGAGCAAAGCGCGTCGGAGCGCGGTAAAGATCAAGTGCATGAACAACCTGCGCAGTGCGGGGCAGTTGTTCTTTGTTTACGCGGCCAACAATCGTGGGTATTTGCCGTGCGGCACGGATCGCAAGGCGACGCCGCCCGACAACTGGCTTTGGGATATGACCAACTCAACGCGCGATCTCATGGTGTTGAATGGCGGGCTTCGTCGCATGTACTATTGCCCGGAATTTCAGGACCAGGATGCGGACGTGCTGTGGAACTGGCCGTACGGATACGCGGTGCTGGGCTATGTGTTTTTGAATGACCGAGGCTATCCCGGGGCCAAGCCCCAATTCCGGTATCCCATGCAACTGGTGCATCTCTCATATCAAGACCGGATGTCGCCTCTACAGCCCCGTCCAATCGATTTGACCGGCAAAACTCCTCGCCTCGTACCTGCCGCGGAAACCGAGCTCGCCGCCGATGCGGTGCCGGCCAATACGAGTTCGGATGACCCGCTCAAAACCTTGTTTGGAGGGGTCAACGGAGGCTGGGTCAGCAAGCATCAAGTGAGTCACATGGGCACGAACGGCAAGCCCGAAGGCGCGAATGTCTTGTTCATGGACGGACACGTCATCTTTCGAGGCCTTTCAGATATCAAGCGACGCAATGAAGTGAATGGCCCGTTTTTCTGGTTCTAGAGCACTTTTCAGCTTGGTAGGTCGCTTAGGTGTCGGGGTGCCGCAGGTCGGCGTACTCGCAGACCTGTGCTTTTTTCGGTGAATGACACGCACGGGTCTCGGAGTACCGCGACCCGTGGCACCCGACCAAGTTGAAAAACGCTCTAGGTTTTGCCCGGGGTATATTTTGGTCTTGATTGCCACGCCGTCACGGTTATCGTGACGGCGTGTTTCATTTACGACGTCATCTTTTTTTCCCGTGCCTTTTGATTGCGCTGGTGATTGGTTGCCAGCGCGCGGGGCCGCCGACTCCTACACCGCAGATGAACGCGGTTTCGATTCCTGCGGCGAGTCTGCCTCCACGAGCCTATCTGCTTCATCTGCCGGGCGTATCGGGGGAATCGGTCGTCGATCACACGCTGGTACGGGGGTTTAAGGTCGGGCAGCTCGATGCGGAGATTGAGATTTACGATTGGACGGAACACGATCCCGGTGTGCCGGCGCTGCAGGCGATCGGTCGAAACAAGAAACACGCGATGAAAATTGCGGCGAAGCTGACCGAGAAATTTCACGCCGATCCCCGTAGTACGTTGATTCTGACGAGCCATAGTGGCGGCGCGGGGTTGGCTGCGTGGGCCTTGGAAGATCTCCCGCCAGATGTGAAAGTGCGGCGAGTTCTATTCATCGCGCCGGCGCTCTCGCAAGACTATGACCTGAGCCGCGCGCTTTCGCATGTGAGCGACAAGGCCTACGTGTTTTACAGTGTCGGCGACAGTGTCATCCTGAACGCGGGCACGAAAGTCTTCGGAACGATCGACGGTGTTTACGGTGTGGCCGCGGGGTACAGCGGGTTCATCGCACCCAAAACCGCCGACGCCACAGAGTACGCGAAGCTCGTGCAGATTCCGTATGACCCCGCGTGGGCACGCCTGGGTCATTTCGGGGATCACATCGGGCCGATGGCAACTCCATTTTCGCGCGAGGTTTTGGTGCCGTTGCTGAAGGGGAAGCCTTGAGGAAAAAAGCTGCGGGAATTGCGCCGGCAGATAAGATTGAGCGCGCGCCTTGGCCGACGTGGAAAAGAATATTGGCGTATGTGCTGATGGGATTGCTGTCGTTGGGGGCGATTGTGTTGGTCGATGTAAAAGTGCATCGATCGGCGGTGATGCCAAGATCGGAACATCGTGCGAAGACTCTCCCTAACGACTGACGTCATGTGCTAATTTCTTCCGGATCTACTGCTTTGTCACGAATAGGATTCAGGATAACGTCGAATTGGGGTGCCACAGGTCGCGGTACTCCGAGACCTGTGGCTTCGGAACGCCGACACGCACAGGTCTCGGGGTACCGCGACCTGTGGCACCCTTAATCTTAAATGTGACGATGCGCCAGAGCGCTTTTCAGTTTGGTGTGGTGGAATTGATCTTGTCTTTCGTAGGATGTTTCGCCGTCAGAAACGATTCCGTCCGCTAAAGCGGACCCTACGAAGAACGCAGCGGCATCTTGAAAACCGCTATACGCGGCCGCCGAATCCGTTCGATCAGCCAGATGATTCCGAAACAGACCACGGCCCAACCCAGATGAAGGCCCAGGCACGCCAAAACTCCATCGGGCAGGCTATACCCGATGTCGTCGCCGATGTTGGTAAAGTTGTAGATGATCCCCTGCTCGGACCAGTATCCCATCTTCGGCCCAAGCACGCTGTTGACGGCAAAGACCGGATGGGCAGGCACGAGCCAGCGTGCGATCGTGGCGCCGCTTGCACCGTGCAGTGCGGGTGAAAGCCAAATCGGCCAGGTGAGCCAGGCGATCGTCAGAAAAGCGGTAACCCCCCCGCTGCCGATCGGGCCAAATCCAAAGGCGTTGAGCAGCGTGGCGAATGTGCCGACGGCGACTACTGTGCAGGCCAGAGTCAGGTAGCTGACGGCCCAGATTCCAAGGTCAAAGTCCGCGTGAATCACCGCGTAGAACCAAACCCCCGCGACGCCATGAACGATCCCCGCCATCGCCAGAAACCTTCCCAGCCAGGTTGTTTCAGCGGCAACGATCGGCCCTGCGATCAAGAGATTCAGCAACAACCCCCCCAGGAATAAACCCAGTGAAACCCCAGCCGCCCGGTAACAGAGAACCCCTATCGAAGTTGAAAGAACGAACGGGACAATCATCGCGAGCCAAGGATTTTGCGTCGCTTGCGGCTTAGCCGAATGAACCACATTCGGGATCGATTCAACAATATAGTCCGGCTCGTTCATCACGATCATAAAAGTGCATTCTATTCGCTGTGTTGTACGAACTGCTCGTAAAGATGCGCGTATTTCCCACCGGCGGTCAACAGTTCGCGATGCGTTCCACGCTCGATGATATGGCCGGCATCGATGACCAGTATGCAATCTGCTTTCAGGATGGTGCTTAATCGATGGGCGACGATAAACGTCGTGCGACCGGTAAGCAACTTCTCCAGCGACTGCTGCACGAGTTGTTCGGTGGCAGTGTCGACGGCGCTGGTGGCCTCATCGAGCATGAAGATGCGTGGGTTGGCCAGGAAAGCGCGGGTGAAACAGATCAACTGCCTTTGCCCGAGCGACATGCTGCCGCCTCGTTCACCGACCTCCGTTTGGAAACCATCCTTCAATGCGATGATAGCATCATAAGAACCGATCGCGCTGGCGGCGGCCAGGACGTCTTGTTCTGTGCAGCCTTCCTTGGCGTAGCGAATGTTCTCCATCACGGTGCCGCTGAAAAGATAATTCACCTGCAGTACCAGGCCGGTTTGCAGATTGAGCGTCTTGCCGACGACATGGCGAATATCGTGCCCATCCACCAGCACACGGCCCTGTTGCGGCTGATAAAACCGCGCGATCAGCGAGATGATGCTGCTCTTACCGCTGCCGGTGGCACCGACGAGCGCGATCGTCTGGCCGGGCTTTGCTTCAAAACAGATGTCATGCAGCACGGGACGATCGGCGACGTAACCGAAGGTGACGTGATCGAAAATAACGGTTCCTTCAATGTGCGGTAGAGGGCGGGCATCGGGCAGATCAAATACTTCCGGTTCGCGATCCAGCAGTGCGAAGATTCGCTCGGCGCCGGCCATGGCCATCATCATCTGGTTGGAAAAGTTTCCAAAGTTGATGATGGGATTCATGAACCAATCCCAGTAGAGATATGCGGCGACGACTCCACCGACTTGTGCGATTCGACCGCGAACAATCAGGTATGCCCCGAAGGTGAGGATAATGATCTTGCCGATAAATCGGATCAGCTCGAGCAGTGGCTGAAAGACGCCGTTCACGCGGCCGGCTTCGATGTTGTTGAGTGTGTTGGTGTTTTGAAGGTTGTTGAAGGTTGTAAGATTGGCGCTCTGCCGATCGAACGCGGCGACGACGCGCATGCCGGTGATATTTTCGGCGAGGTTCGTGCTGACGCGCGTGAAATGTTCGCGGATTCCCTGCCACATCAATCCGATTTTCAGGCGGTAACTGTTGTTGACCCAATACAATACCGGGCCGAGCCAGACGACCGACAGGAATAGTCGCCAGTCAGTGAGACAAAGCATGATGGCGGCAACCAGCATGGGGATGAGAAAGTTCGCGATAACCTGTTGAAATCCCCAGACGTTTACTTCGCGCAGGCTGCTGATATCGCTCGTGCAATGGCTGATGATGCGGCCGAGTTTGGTTCGATCGTAATAGGTCATCGATAGACTTTGCAGATGGGCGAACATGCGTTTGCGGAGTTGGAACTGCACAGTTTCACCAGCGCGGGTCATCAGTAGAATGTTGTATCGTTGAACGATCAAACCGGCCCCGAGCGTGGCCGCCCAGAACAGCACGACCAGACCGACATGGCCGATGGCGGCGCGATCATTTCCACCGCCGGTGGAGCGGTAATCATTGACGTAATCGATGATGTGTCGCATGTATTGCGGGGACATCATTTCGAGCACGACCATCAGCACGCCGAGGCTCAAACCAAACGCATATTGCCTGCGGAAGGGATAGAGTAACTGCAGCAGACGTTTGACCAGCGGCCATTCGATCGGCTTGTAATGAACCTCTTCATCATCGGACTGGAGGCTGGCCAGTCGATCGGCGCGGGCTTGTCTGGATCGAGATTTGAACGCCTTGAAAAACATATTGCTCTGCTCCCCTCCCCCCTGAGTACAGGGGGGGAGGGGAGCTATCCTTCTTCGGTTCGTTGCTGGTCTCGGACGGCGGCGGCAGTGGCACTGACTCGGCGGTCATCCTGCACGCGACGCATGTGCGAGGGATCGTCGGCCCCTCGCACGACTTCATCGCCATATAATTGTGCTTCGGCAATCTGGCGGTAATGGCCGTCCTCATTCATCAACTGCTGATGCGTGCCGATCTGCGTCACCCGGCCTTCTTCCAACACGACCACGACATCGGCCCGCTTCACCGTGCTGATGCGATGGGCGATGAGAAACGTCGTGCGATCGTGCATCACGAAATTCATTCCTCGGCGAATCATCTCTTCGGTTTCAGGATCGACCGCAGCGGTTGCATCATCCAGAACCAGCACCCGCGGGTCAAACAAAATGGCGCGGGCAATGGCCAGTCGTTGCCGTTGCCCACCACTGAGACTGGCCCCGCGCTCACCGAGCATGGTGTCGTAGCCTTTGGGAAGTTGCTCGATAAATTCGTGCGCCTGCGCCAATCGCGATGCGGCTTCGATTTCACCGATCTCTTGGCCGCGTAATTGCGACCGGCCGTAGGCAATGTTCGCCGCGACGGTATCGCTGAACAGATACGTTTCCTGGAAGACGAACGCCACTTGTTTACGGAGGCTGGACAGGTTGAGATCGCGAAGATCGATGCCGTCGATGCGGATGGAGCCTTGTTGGGGATCGTAGAATCGCGCGACGAGATTGACGAGTGTTGTTTTGCCCGCACCCGTGGGCCCGACGATCGCGACGACGCTGCCGCCTTTGACGCGGAAGCTGATGTCTTTCAGCACCGGTTTAGCCGGGTCATAACCAAAAGAAACGTTTTCGAATGTCACATCTCCGGGGCCTTTCGGCAGCGGTTGCGCACCCGGTTTTTCCGGCACGGTGGCTGGGGCGTGGAGCACTTCGTATAGACGCCGGGCCGAGACGATGGCATTTTGATATTGCTCGCTGATGACCGAAACCTGTTGCAGCCGGCCGAGAATGGAACCCATCGCCGCGCCAAGGATCAGGAAATCACCCGGGCCGAGCGTACCGCGAATGACCAGCACGCTGACGAAGAAAAACAGGGACAGATGTGATGCCGTCGCGATCGCGCGGATAACCGGCGTGAAAGCCGCGTACATTCGGATGCGCGAAATCACCCGATCAAAATAACTATCGCAATGTTTATTGTAACGACCGATCTCATGATCCTGCGTCGCGAACGCTTTAACCACATGCACCCCGGCGATGTTTTCGGTGATGAGGTTGACGTTTTTATCCTCGGCCTCCATCACGGCTTTGCTGGCGACTTGGACGCTTTTGCCGAAATGGAGAATGTAGATCGTCCAGAACGGCAAAGGCACGAGGGATACCAACGCCACCCACGGGCTGCGGGTGGCCAGCAGCAGCATATAGCCACCCACGACGAGCGCGATTTCCAACGTCGTCAGCACGGCAGTCTGCACGAAAACGCGCACGTTCTGCAGATCGGTCAGCGCGCGATTGATGAGTTGGCCGGAGGAAAGCACATCGTGAAAACCGAAACCAACCCGCTGGAGTTTGTCGTAAACCGCCGAGCGAATGTAGTAGACGATCGTCATGCTGAGCTTGATGTTCACTACTTCGCGAAGGTAGCGAAGCGCGAGCAAACCAGTCATCAATACAACGAGAAGCAGAATCACATCGCGAAGCGGCGCGCCCGGATCATGGCCGAGCAGAATATCCCAGAGATGATGCAGATGAAATGCTCGACCCTCACCGCCGCGAAACCAGGCCCAGAAACTTTGGGTGCCGGTGCTGCGGATATTCAGATCTTTAATGTGGTCAATCGCATTGCCCATCTGACGTGTCGTGAGCACTTCGGCGGCAATGGCGGCGGCCAGGTAAAGGCAGGCGATGAAGCAGAGCATCTTCACGGGGCGCAGGAAGGCAAACATCCAACGAAGAAGTTTGCGGTTGGCGAGTTTGGCGACTTCGTTCGTTTGGAAATCGGCTAACCCGGGAATGCTGAGCGCGCGCGCTTCCGCCGGGCCGTTGGCGGTGTTGTTGGCGGGAGTGACGGTGGACTTGGATGACACGGGATCGACGGCCTTTTCAGGGATGATCGCCTCGAGGTGGCGTGGGCGACTCGCCCGCGTTTTCTTAAACTGAAAAGCACGGGCGAGGCGCCCATGCCACCAGGAGCTTACCGCTGCTTATTGTATTCCACATCTGTAATGTCACGTGCTCTTATGGCCGCGATTTTGACGGCGAGATCAGGATCACTTGCCAGTTTGACGAGCAACGCCTGGGCGTAGCGCTGATCGGCAGCGCGGCCTTCATCGCCGACGTTGCGGTGCGTGCGTGCTAGCTGCAGGCATCCTTCAACCCGCCACATGCGTTCCTGGGATTTTTCAACCAACGCAAAAAGATCTCCCGCGCGGGCAGCGGAGACGTCACCGTCGAGGGTCTTGGTGATTCGATGCAGATCGAACAATCGACCATTTTTATCGCTCAACTTCACACGGGCATTATTGAAGGCTTTGATCTGATCCGCGCGACCGGTGTCGCCTACGTCATTGGCAAGGCGAATTAAGACTTCAGAGGCCGACCCCATGATCCCGAGCCCGGCGTCGAACTCTTCAAAGACAACCCGCTCGTTGACCATCTTCGCACCGAGGGCGAACGCGGCTTCGGCATATTTGCGGGCGCCGTCGGAATCTTTAGCCGCCCGCAGCATCAACGCTTTATTGGCGGCGGCATCGCCAATTTTTCGCAGCGCTTCAATCGCAGGTTTATCGCGATCAAAGTTGATGATCTGGCTCGGATCTTTGCTAAAGAGCGTCATGGATTTGCAGTCTTTGGCGGCGACGATTTTGTCGACCGCTTCCAGTTCATTCGCAGTCTTGGGATTAAAACTCGCGTAGAGCGATGGCGACTTCTCGTACAGCGATATCGCTTCGCGGTAGATGTCGGCAGCATCACAGTCTACGGTCATGTTTTGCAGAAGGGTTTCCGGCGCAGGGGAGATGACCAGCGGTGCCAGGTTTTGTTGCAACTCCGCCGCAAATTTGGGAGTCAAGTCCGAGGCCTGCGTGCCGGAACGCTGGAGCATGACCATCAGCGTGATCATCGCCAGCGCGATAACGCAAGAAATTCCCCAGCCAAGTCGATTGCCCCACATAAATACTCCGAAAGTTAGTTGATGAACAAGTCAGTCGCTAACACGGGCTGGAAGCCCGTACCACAATCATTCATTTTTCCATTCGCCTACTCGCACGACTTTACACGCCGGCAACGCTTCCAAAAATAGCGAACCATATCGCTTTGTCACGACGCGGCTATCCAGAATGACGACGATGCCGGTGTCGGTTCGACTGCGAATGAGTCGCCCAAAGCCCTGCTTGAGTTTGATGATAGCTTCCGGCACGGAATACTCCATGAATGCGTTGCCCCCGGCCCGCTTGATGGCATCCAGCCGCGCTTCGGTGACGGGTTCATCGGGGACGGCGAACGGCAATTTTACGATGATGACATTCCGCAGTTGATCGCCTTGAACATCGATCCCCTGCCAGAAACTACTCGTGCCGAAAAGCACCGCGTTGGGCGTGGAACGAAAGCGATCCAGCAGGATCTTTCTCGGTGCGCCCTGACCTTGAACGAGGATCGGAAATCCCAGTTCATCCAGAATCGGCTTGAGCGCGTTGGCTGCGTCAATCAGCATTTTGTAGCTGGTGAACAAAACGAACGCCCCACCTTTGGTTTGCTGCAAATACTTGATAATTTTTTCGCCGGCGGCAGGAAGGAAGCGGAGGGTGTCGTTGGGATCGGGGAGATCGGTCTCCAGATAGAGGGTGGCTTGCTGCGCATAGTCGAACGGTGAACCGAGCTGCAATGTTTTTTCCCGGACAATGCCAAGGCGGGATTTGATGTAGGAAAAGGCGGGGTTATTATTTTTTTCCCTAATCGTGGCACGGGCTTCCAGCCCGTGTTGGCGATCATCCTCTGGAGAAACCCAATTTACCAAATCCGCAAAAAGTTTTTCATTTTGTCCCCGCCATTTCCAATCTTCCAATCCCACGGCATCGGGATTGCCGAACGCATATTCGATCGCGTGTCGAATTTCGTCTGCATCGCGAAGCACACGGTCATAATACTCGGTCTGCCAAAATTCTCCGCTTCGTTGAAGAATCGTATTGGCTTTATTCGCGGTGTACGATTTCCAGGAATGTAAAATCCTGGGAAGTTCAAATCCATCAAGCGGCTGAATGACGGCATGCACATGATTGGGCATCACGCACCAACCTAATAGCCGGTAACGCGCATCATCAAAATGTTTCAATGCATCGGCAATCATTTCGGCGATGTCGGGACGTTGAAGTGAACAACTTCCGTAACCACTATCGAGAAATCGTTCGACTTTTTCGGAATGGAGTTGATCGAGTCGGCGCGATTCTTCGGTGTCCAAAGGACGGTGAGCGTCTTTGGCGACGGCGGTGAGAGCATCGCGTTCTTGTCGCCATTCTTCTAAGACGTTTTGGGGTAAGGAGTCGGCAAGTCGGAAATTAATCGCATAGATGGCTTGGTCTTTTGTCCAATGTGGGAGATTGGCGCCTTGGCGAATGTTGATTTTATTTTCAGGTTGCGCCGCTAACACGGGCTGGAAGCCCGTGCCACGATTAGCAGTTTCGCCCATGCCGCCTGTCGTACACAAGGTCGCGCTGGTCATGACGACGCTCCTTAGTTTTTCGAACAGTTCGCGTTTGAGGCCTTCACCGACGTTGATGGGGGCGGCGTTCAGCGTGATGCGCTTGGGGGTGCGGCCGGCGATGTCCATCCAGTAGACGGCATCGGGCATCGTTTGACCGATGATCGCTTCCAGCGTTTCACCGAGCACCGTCACACGATCGGCGCGGCTGGTGAGCTCGCTCACTTCTTCTTCATTGTCGTTGTCAATCAGCAGCGCTTTGACATGTAGCGAGAGGTCTCGCAGTTTGGGAGTCAGGTCGTTCTGCACGATGTTGGGCTGATGTATGCGTCCATTCCCACGACCGTGGCGTTCTTGCCAATCGATGCAGCGATCGAAGAAGCCATCGATGCGATCTTCGAGTTCGAGGATATCGCGGATGGCATCATTGGCGCGGGCACCGTGCGTGCTGAGAACCCCTTTGCCGCGCTTGCTGTCGTAGAGATTGCGGAGGGCGTAGCGGAGGCCGGCTTCGCTGATTTTCAGACCGAAATGCTGCCCGGCGACATCTTCGGCGGTGTGGGCTTCGTCGAGAATCACCAGGTCGTACTTCGGGAGATAGTTCACACCGGCCATGCGGAGGGCGAGATCGGAAAAGAACAGGGCGTGATTGACGACCAACACGTTGCCGCTGTTCATGCGGCGTTTGGCGGACTGCCAAAAACACTTTTCGTAGAAGCCGCACCGCTTGCCAAGACAGTTGCCGTGTTCAGCGCAGACTTTATCCCAGACATCGGACTCAGGGAGATTGGGCAGATCGGCTAAAGATCCATCCGTAGTGTGTTGGGCCCATTCTTCGATTTTCCAGAGGGATTCTTTTTGCCGTTCGTATTCGAAGAGATAATTTTGTCGGCCACGGGCTTGTTCGAGTCGTCGTTGACAGAGGTAGTTGTTGCGGCCTTTGACAAGGACAGCGGTGAATTCATCCGGATAGACGGCCTGAAGCAGGGGAATGTCTTTTTCGATCAATTGCTCTTGCAGAGAAATCGTGTGAGTGGAGATGACGACGCGCTTTTTATTTTTGACGGCGTAATCAATCGCGGGCAGCAGATACGCGAATGATTTGCCGACACCTGTGCCAGCTTCAACGAGCAGATGATGGCCTTCGGCAAACGCACGCTCGACAGCGGCGGCCATCTCCAATTGCTGCGGACGGTGCTCATATTTCTCGCCGAGACGTCGGGCGATGGAACCGGTGGGGCCGAGGATGGAATCGAGCGTGGCGGGCATTCACGGGCATTGTAGCGTACGGAAGTAGGGACGCACCGCTCGGAGCCAATGAGAATTTTAGAAACCGATGTTCAAGCCGGAGCCGGAAGCCGTAGGCGACGGCCCGGGTTCCTCGGATGCGGCTCGTTTAGAGAGTGTCAGAGAACGAAGAACCCGGTTCGTCGCCTACGGCTTCCGACTCCGGCTTGGGGAGTTACTCCGGAGTTGAATGTGATGAGAGTTTCAATGCCTCGCGGATTCTGTCAGCGATCCATTGCAGAACGATTGGATCAGACGAAGGGCAAAATTGCGACATTTCTTGATGGTGGCAACGGATGACCAGATTGCCAGAATGGGTAACATATTTCACGTCGTAGATTTGTGACCGAGCGAGGTCAATCGCAATTAAATTACCGGACGGGATAAAGAAATAACGAATGCTCAGCGTATCGGTCGTAAGCTTGATTTCGGGGGTTCGCCGACGGTCTCGGATAATGGTCCACCCGTTTACAATTCCGACGGTAAGAATTATTGCAATGATCGCGAATATTTGCCATGGAATATGTTTAAAGATCAATAAAATCCTGCTGATCCCGAAGAGAAAAAGAACCAAGATCGCATAAGGAGCTGCGTCGGCTACAAACGTGCCAACCGAATGGGCAACCACCCGAGGAACCGGATTGGGCGGGGTTGGCAATCCAATGCAAAATCCATCTTCAAAGTATTTGATCGTCACACCTTCAAACGCCGGGTTCGGCGTTCGGTAGTCGAGAGTAGGTGGATCATTTTCGGATTGCATCGAATTCACAGTGATGATTGTGCTATTAAAATTGTGTATTCGATGCGTCACAATATCGCGACCCGTTCGGGAACCGCAAGCACTCGCCGCAGCATCGCCGCGACGGCTTGCAGTTCAGCTTGATCCCGCCCCGGCAAAACATCAATGGGTTCGGCGTCTTTCAATACCAGGCGCAAGGCCGGCAGCCTGGCAGCCCACCAACAGCGGAAAGTGATCGGGGCAGGCAGAATTTCGACGATGCGGGATGCATTAATTCGGCTGCTCACACAACCGAGCGGGCCGCCGACTTCAATCCGCAATTCCGTGGAATTGGCAAATAGGATCGTAACCTGGCTTCGGGCCTCATTCAGCAAATCCATCCCGGCATCGAATCGGCCCTTCCAAGCCAACAGGTAAATGGCCGCTACGAAAACGGCGATGATGGGGAACACGATGGGCGGGAGATTCGGGCCGCGCGCTGCTTTCGCAAACAACATCAGGGAGACGGCTGAAGTGATCGCCACTCCCACAACGCAGTCCGGAATCGCACGAAATGCGGCGGATCGACGGATGAAGCGGATGGATCGAGCGGACGGATCGCCGATGGAAGCGGTGATCGTTACGCTCTCAATATCCAGTTGCCACGACAGATCGCTCCCGGCGGGCAAAGCGTCGTAGGCAAGTGTGGCCATAAGGAAAGGATCCAATACCTAATTTATCAACGATTCTCAACTCCATGCGGATGGCAAAGGAACGGGTTATCAACGGTTCAAAAGTGTTCAGATGGTGGATAACTTGATGGCTTCTATCACTATCATAGGCATCGCGAGAAAAATCATTACAGTCTAAGCCTTGTCTTCATCATTTCTTAGGACAAATCGCATCGTCCGATGTACCACATTTAGTAAAGGAATCGTTGACGAACACCAGATATGGTGTATAACGAAAAGTGTCAGCTTGGGAGGTTCAGGTCGAAGGGCATGAAGCTTTCAGGCAGGCCAAATCAGGTTTACGGCACGCAAGTTGTACGAGCGTTGCCCGGATCAGATTCAATGGACATGTAGACCGTACTGCGGAGCAGACGGGCGCCAAATAAACCAGTGGTCGGCGAGGATCGATGTGAAGCAGGAGGCTTCCATGGAACCCCTTACCGGTCCCAGGCCGAGAATGCGCACGCATGGCGATTCTGTGTGATTCCCAAATTCGCGAACTGATCGGGATTGAACCGTTCGAGCAAAACATCAAACGGCCTGGCAAGGTCAGCTTTGGTGTTTCCAGCTACGGCTACGACATTCGCGTCGGTAGCATTTTCAAGATTTTCACGAACGTCAATTCGGAAATTATCGACCCCAAGCGATTTTCCGAAAACTCGTTCGTAACGGTCGACACCTCTAAGACCGGCAAGGATCATGTCCTTATCCCGCCGAATTCATTCGCGCTCTGCGAGACCGTTGAATACGTCTCCATCCCGCGTGAGGTGCTCGCGATCTGCGTCGGGAAAAGCACCTACGCCCGCTGCGGAATCATCGTCAACGTAACGCCCATCGAACCCGAATGGCGCGGCAAGATCACCCGTGAACTCAGCACCACGCCCCCTTTGCCCGCCAAGATTTACGCGAATGAGGGAATCGCCCAGCTACTTTTCTTTAAGGGCGATCGTACGTGTTCGGTCAGTTACGCCGACAAGAGTGGAAAGTATCAGGATCAACCAGGATTGACGTTGCCGAAGGTGGATTGAGTATTGTAGGGTGGGTGTACCCACCCACCTTCCGGTTCGCGGAGAACCGGTGGGTGAGTACACCCACCCTACAATTTCGCGGTGATATCAGCATTTTGAATCGTTCAAACTAAATTGAAAAGCCAGCCCGCTGGGAACATAGGTTCTTTGCAGGGTTATAAAAAACGGAAGGATCGCCCCGATGAAAATTTCCCGCCGATTTACCAAGATGGGCCAGGATGCCCTCTCTTGCGTTGAGTATGAGAAGCGCACCAGCCGTATTTCCAATCCGGATGGCTCCGTCGTTTTTGAAATGAACGACGCGGAGATCCCCAAGCAGTGGTCGCAGCTTGCCACGGATATCATGGTGAGCAAGTACTTCCGCAAAGCCGGCGTGCCGCAGGTGGATTCGGATGGGAATCCCATTCGAGACGCCAAGGGAAACATCGTCACGGGTCCGGAAAAATCAGCGAAGCAAGTCGTGCATCGATTGGCCGGTTGCTGGAAGCACTGGGGTGAAACGCATGGCTACTTTGATACCAACGAAGACGCCCAGGCATTTTATGATGAGTTGGCGTACATGCTGCTGCATCAGATGTGCGCGCCTAACAGCCCGCAATGGTTTAACACCGGTTTGAACTGGGCTTATGGCATCACCGGGCCTTCGCAAGGACATTACTATTGCGATCCGAAAACCGGCGAAATGGTTCACGCGAAAGATGCGTATACGCATCCGCAGCCGCATGCGTGCTTTATCCAATCCGTCAGTGATGACTTGGTGAACCCGGGTGGCCTGATGGATCTTTGGACGCGCGAAGCGCGGCTGTTTAAGTATGGCTCCGGCACGGGATCAAACTTTTCAAGAGTTCGCGGCGCGGATGAACCGCTCAGCGGTGGCGGTAAATCATCGGGCTTAATGAGTTTCCTGAAAATTGGAGATCGGGCGGCTGGGGCGATTAAATCCGGTGGCACGACCCGTCGGGCGGCCAAGATGTGCTGCCTGGATCTGGATCACCCGGATGTGGAAGATTTCGTCAACTGGAAAGTGCGCGAGGAGCTCAAGGTGGCCGCGATGGCCGAAGGAATGAAGCGCCTTCCGCAGGACCAACAGGATCTGGCCAAGAAGCTTCATCTGAAGCTCGATTACGATTTTAACGGTGAAGCCTACGCCACCGTCAGCGGGCAGAACTCCAATAATTCGGTTCGTATTCCGAACAAATTCTTCAAAGAGGTGGAAGAAGACGGTGACTGGAAACTGATCAACCGCACCAACGGCAAAATCGCCAAGACGGTGAAGGCGCGGGATTTGTGGGAACAGATTTCGTTCGCCGCGTGGCGCTGTGCCGATCCGGGCGTTCAGTATGATGACACGATCAATCAATGGCACACCTGCCCTAAATCCGGCCGAATTAATGCATCGAACCCCTGCGTAACCGGTGATACCCGCGTGCTTTGCCCGGGTGGCATTTGGCGTCGAATCGATCAGATGATTCATTTGCCAGCTCGCGTCATCACAAATCTTTTTGGGCAGGAAGTTCACATCACCGACGGTGCATTCCCCACCGGCACGAAGGATATCTTTGAGCTGCGAACCCTGGGGGGTTATCGATTGAAGCTCACCGCGGATCACCAGGTGTGGACGCGCACGCGCGGTTGGGTCGCCGCAAAGGATCTGACATCCGCCGATGAGGTGAAGCTTCCGAGCCAGCCCGCGGCAGTTCAAGAAGTGGGTGAACCGCAGGACCCGCGATTCTTCCAGATGCTTGGGTTGTTCCTTTCCGAGGCCAACCACGACGCCACGACACTGCACCTGGATCAATGCCTGAACTCTCAGGATCAGATCGATACATTCGCGCAATATGCCGCCGAAACCTGGGGAATGCCGACATATCCCGATGACTACGCCATCCCCGCGATGGTTAATTCCGGCAACGGATCCGACGGTGACAACGGTAACACACTCACGCTCAAGCTCACGAACCGCCGGCTGCTGAGCCGACTGCGCGGGTTCGTCAACATCGATTCTGGTGAGCGTCGCTTAAGCGATGAAGCCTTTACCAGCGGGTTGGCGGCGCAAAAGCATCTGCTTCGCGCCCTGTTCACTGCCGATGGCCAGATCGCCAACAACACGCTTGAGCTGCGAAGCGAGAGCCTGGGGATGCTGGAAGATGTGCAACTCATCCTGTTGGGTTTTGGGGTTCAATCGTCGGTTTTCTCGAATGAATCGGCGCTTCGTCCTCAATCTTCATTTCTCTCTCTGAATACTCGCGGAGGCTTGCCCAGCAGCGCAGATTCGCGCCACGGCCTGCGACTCGATTCGGGCAGCCTCCGCAATTTTGCTAAATACGTCGCGTTGCTTCCAGGGGCAAAACTGGAGCAGTTGGCGGCGTGCGTTTCGATGGCCATGGCTAAGCCGCAAGCGTTGGGGAATTGGGATCGGGTGCATTCGTTTACTGCGATCGGTTCGCAGCAGGTGTTTGATCTGACCGAGCCGGTGACCAGCTCGTTCATCGCCAACGGATTGACCGTCCACAACTGTTCAGAATACATGTTCCTGGATGACACGGCTTGCAACCTGGCATCGCTCAACGTGATGACCTTCTTCGATGCCGAAGCCCGCAGCTTTGATATCGAAGCCTACAAACACGGGGCCCGACTCTGGACGATCGTGCTGGAAATCTCCGTGCTGATGGCCAGCTTCCCCTCGGAACCCATCGCCCGCCTCAGTTACAAATTCCGTACGCTGGGCCTCGGTTACGCCAATCTCGGTGCAATGCTCATGCAAGCCGGCATTCCATATGACAGCGAACGCGGCCGCGCCATCTGCGCCGCTTTGACCGCCATCCTCACCGGTGAAAGCTACGCCACGAGCGCCGACATGGCTCGTGAACTCGGTTCATTCCCAGGGTACGAAGAAAACAAATCAGACTGCCTGCGCGTGTTGCGCAATCATCGCCGCGCCGCGTACAACGTCACTCAGGATGAACCGGCCCGTCGTCTGATCGGCGATTTTGAAACGCTCGACATCAAGCCGGTGGGTATTGATGCCAGCCAATTCACGGAGGTGGATCCCCTCTGCAATCGCGGGCTTCTCTCGGCTGCCCGCGAGTGCTGGGATCGTGCCCTTCGGTCCGCCGAAAAGACCGGTCTGCGAAATGCACAGACCACCGTCATCGCCCCCACCGGCACCATCGGGTTGCTGATGGATTGCGATACCACCGGGGTAGAACCTGATTTTGCGCTGGTAAAGTTTAAGAAACTGGCTGGCGGTGGATACTTCAAGATCGCCAACCAATCGCTCCGCCCCTGCCTGGTGAACCTTGGTTACTCGCCGACGGAAATCAACGAGATTCTCAGCTTCGTCATGGGCACACTCACGCTCGACAACGCACCGCACGTCAATCGTGATGCATTGCGGCTGGCAGGACTAACCGATGCGGAACTGAACAAGATTGAAGCCGCCCTGCCGGGTGTGTTTGAGCTTGGGTTCGCGTTCACTGCCTGGGCCATTGGTGCCGATGCGCTCAAACGACTTGGTATCTCCGAAGCCGAAGCACAGACCTCAAACTTTAACTTGCTCACCAGCCTTGGTTTCACCCGCAAGCAGATCAACGAAGCAAACGATGTGATCTGTGGCCGAGGCACGGTGGAAGGTGGCCCGCACCTTAAAGCCGAGCACTTGCCCGTCTTTGACTGTGCCAACAAGAACGGCAAAACCGGCGCGCGATTCATCCACGCGAACGGTCACATCCGCATGATGGCCGCCGCCCAACCGTTCATCAGCGGTGCGATCAGCAAGACGATCAACCTCCCGAACGAAGCCACTCTGGAAGACATCAAGGAAAGCTACCACCTCAGTTGGCGGCTTGGTTTGAAGGCTAACGCGCTGTATCGCGATGGTAGCAAACTCAGTCAACCGTTGAATATCAAGTCAGATACGGAACTGGAAAAAGCGACTGATGAAGATGATGAATTGAATGTGCAAGCCGGCAAAGATGAAGTGGCTGCACAGGCGATCACCGGCCTAGTCACTTCAGTGACCCGGTCCGACAACATCTCCGTCGCTCCGATCCATACGGTGGAAAAGATCATCGAGCGTATTGTCGAACGGCCGTTGCGACGACGGCTGCCCGATACCCGCCGCGCGATCACGCATAAATTCGACGTTGCCGGTCACGAGGGTTACATCACGGTCGGTCTCTATGAAGATGGCCAACCGGGCGAAGTGTTCATCACGATGGCCAAAGAAGGCTCCACTATTGGCGGTCTGATGGACACTATCGCCACCCTCGTGTCGGTGGCGTTGCAGTATGGCGTGCCCGTCGAATCCCTTGTCCGCAAGTTCGAGCATGTGAGATTCGAGCCGAGCGGCATGACCCGCAACCGCGAAATCCCCATCGCCAAATCCCTGGTCGATTACATCTTCCGCTGGCTCGCAATGGAATTCATCCACGGCTACCGAGCCACCAACGCCCCGAAACGCCCGGAAACCACCTCCACCCAAATCCCCTCCTCCAGTATCGCCGGCGAAGGTCAAGGTGGGAGTTCTCCCCGCCCCGAATCCCGCAATCGACATGCCAGCAACGGCGGAAAACCTTTCGCCTACGGCGATACCAGCGACGCCGACTACCGCGCCCAGCAAGCCGCGAAAGATCAACCCGCCGATCCCACCACGATCGGCGGCATGAATCTACGCCTCGCAATTGTGACCGATCCGATGAGCCAACAAAGTTCCGAGATGCAATCCGACGCCCCGGCGTGCGATGTCTGCGGATCGATCACCGTGCGATCGGGGACTTGTTATAAGTGCTTGAATTGCGGGAATTCAATGGGGTGTAGCTGATTGTATTTTCGGATCGATGCCCCGTCGCCTCGCCGATGTTTTTCACATCGGCGAGGCATTTTTTTTGTTAGAATGGACAGGCCACAATGAAATACCGCGATCTCATCAAGCCGATAGAAGCGGATGGTTGGCGACTTCATCATCAAACAGGATCTCATATGGTATTCCGCCACCCCGTGAAATCTCGAATCATTGTTATTGCTGGCAGTGGAAAAAGCTCGCGAGATGTTCCGCGTGGGACAGAACAGGCTATTCTTAAGCAAGCAGGATTGAAGTAGGCATTGCTTGTATTATCGGGTATTAGGGATTTCCATGAAATACGTTTATATCATCGAAAAGGCCAACGACGGTAGTTATTCGGCTTATGTTCCGGATTTACCCGGCTGCACGAGTTGCGGAGACACGGAGGCAGAACTACGAGAGAATATTCGAGAGGCGGTTGCGCTGTATATCGAATCCCTTCGCGAAACTGGTGAGTCGGTCCCTTCTCCTTCTTCGACGGCAGAGGTTGTGGAGGCTGCATAGGCGGATGGGAAAATATTCAATCCAAAGACCAATACATGGCAGACACACGGGCAGCGGCAGGGACATTCCGACGTGAATGTCTCGATATTTGATATTCCTTGAGGTTGTCCTTTCTTGCCGGATCTGATTGCTTCATCGGCACGATTCCGTCCGCTAAAGCGGACCCTACTTTTTCGGTTTCGTCGTCGGTTTCGTCGCTGCCTTCGGGGGGATTTCTTCCAGCGCGGCAATCCCTTTTTCAAACCACTCCGCATCCGGCGGTTGATGGCCGAAACCGGGGGCATCCAGCAATGTGACGTGTTGGAATCGGTCGGACTTGGCGGCTTCGTACATATCCTTGATCGGTTTGCGGTTCATGTCTTTTTCGCCGGTGAAAAAGACATGGCGGTTGCGTTGCTTGGATTGCAGGAACAATTTGGATTCCGGGGCATTGTAGCCTTTGACCCAGAAGCCGTTGGGGTCGCCGTTGGGGACCTCGCGATAGTAGGTGGAACCGATGATGTACAGGCCACCGCGAAAGACATCGGGCCAGGCGATGCCAAGGATGCTGGCGACTTTCCCGCCGCCGGATGTGCCGGAGATGTAGATGCGATCATCATCGATTTTATAGAGGGTTTTGAGATTGCTGACGGCGTCGAGGGCCATTCCCATGCGGATGAGGAATTGTCGTGGGTTGCCGCCGTTGTTGGCACCGATCCAGATGATGTGGTGCTTGTCGAGGACAGGTTTCCAGTCCGGGCGGATGCTGCCGTTGTCACCGGCGTTGATATAGACGATCAGGCCGAAGGGTTTAGTGCCGTCGTAGTCGGCGGGGATGTACGCGGAGAAAGTTTCGTTGGCCATGTCGTAGTTGGTGTCAGCCTCTTTGCGGAGGGCTTCGAGCGGCCAACCGCCCCGCCGTGCGAGTTTGACGGGATCGCTCCAGGCGGATTTTACTTTGAAGGTGAGGGGGATTTCACCGGTCTGGATTGTTTCCGCGAAGGAAGTAAACGGGAGACAGAAGCTGAGGAAAAACAGGATCAAGCAGGATGTTAGATGGCGCATGGTGAACCTTTGATTTGACGGAGCGCGGTGGCGTGGGCGTCTCGCCCGCGTTTTTTTTAATTCAAAAGCACGGGCGAGACGCCCATGCCACCTTTTTCGACACGTATCGCAGGGTGTTTATACCATATTTTGATGCGGGGGACGGGACACAAATTTTGTGATTGAGATGATCTACTTCGCGCCTGCTTTTTGTGTCGTGCTGCCAGACAGGCCCAGTTTTTTCAGCAAGGATTCGGCTTCCGGCGTATCCAGCCATTCCAGGCGTCCATCGCCAAACAGAACGTTCATGCCTTTGTGTTGGTGATTTTCAAGGGGTTCCAGCAGAAAAACCTGATTCGCGTTTGCGGTTCGGGAAAGACCTTTCCCGAGATAGATATAAGAGCAGTGATTTGGTGTGGCGAGATCCGTGGCGATGGCCTGCGTGCTTGGGCCGGTGGCAGGTTCATCATTACTTGAAGGGCAAACGAAAACTGCGGATGGCGTGTCTTCGTCAAGGAGCAGGGATAAGTCGGGAGGGTATTTACCCGCATGGTCGGCGGCGTAAAGTGAAAGAGACTGGGCGGTCCGCTTTAGATTTGATCCACACTTTATGCGATTATTTTGCTCGCCATGCCGTTTGAAGATCGGTTCAGGCGAATTCACCAGCCAGGCGGTTTGATGAGCGACACCGATGGCAGCCATCCCTGCCAGGAACATCAGCAAGATGATCAGGGCACCGGAAAAGGTCCATCGCAGTCGCCAAGCCGGCGGTGCGGCCGGGGCGCGCATTTCGCGGTAGAGCCATTTTAGAAACCAATGGGTTCCGGTGATGAGTAAGACAGCGTAGACCAGCGCGCCGCTCAAGGAGCCCCATTGCACATGAATCTTGGGGATGACTCGCTGGAGAAATAATATCCAGCCAAACACGAAGGTGATCAGGATTCCGATATCGCCGATGATCTCCTCTGGCATCAGGCAAAAGCAGACCAGTAGTACAATCGATCCACCGATCACGAACGACTTTTTCTTTTCTTGAGTCGTCATGCTATTGCTTCTCACCGGTGAGCCGATAGATGGCACCCTGTTTTTCCCAGGCACCGGGCGTCATCAATTCGCGGGCGCCGGAGATCATCGCCAGGACGACGATGAATAGGAGTCCCCAGAGTGCGACCAAGCCGACCGCTTTGTCGTAAGTTAATTTTGGCAGGCGGGGAAAGCTGGATCGAAGCTGGCTCCACAGACATTGGACTCCAAAGGCGCAAGCTAGAAAGACGAAGATGAAGAATGATATCGCTTCGACACGGAGTTGAGACAGATCCGTGAGTGTGGGTGTATATGGCATGCCGGCTCGGGCGAATGTCGGCGAGAATACGATCGCCGAGACTGCAATAACATGAGCAACGGAACGCGTCTGACTGGGCATGGTATCGATCATACCAAGAACCTGTGATTCACGCTTTCCGACGTCGTTCGATCGAGATTTTTGAAGGTCGCAATCAATGTTCGGTCTCGATCCGTTCCTGTAGAATGATCGAATGAAAGTGGCCTGATAAAGAAATGCGCGGGCAGGACGCCCACGCCACAACCACTGTTTCCGATATACGGAAGATTGATATGCCCTGTCGTCTACTACGATTCTGCCCGAAATGTCTGGAGACACAGCAGGCGACGTCGCGTGAGACATGCGGCGTGTGCGGGGAGGCATTGTTGCCGTTGCTGGATCAGAATGGGGCGCTGTCTAACGCTTTTTTGACCGCGCGGGGAACGTGCTGCGATACCGGTTGCCGCAACTGTCCGTATCCTTCGGAGTTGTCAAAATCAGCGGACGGCTGCAGGGCGGTTCCGAAAGCCTGCGGAAAATGCGGGGGCGCGTTTGAATGTCAGAGTGACGGGTGTTGGTGCGAGAAGGTCAAGTTGAGTCCGGCGACGTTAAAATGGCTCAGCCGTGCATATGAGGATTGCCTCTGCCCGAGGTGCCTGGCTGAATTGGCGAGCGTGTAAAGCGACGTTTGTTCAATGGCAAACGAATCCCATCTTGATCGAAAATTAACGTGCGAAAATGAATTGCTCATGTATGCTATTTCGACGCGCCGGCAAGGGTCCGGCGGGAGCCCTATTTTCTGATCGGAAGGATCTATTATGAACACGACCGAAGTAGCAGCGGAATTGGTGGCGTTGTGCAAAAAGGGTGACTTCATGAAGGCGATGGAGACGCTTTACAGCAAGGACATCGCGAGCGTTGAACCGATGGCGATGGGCGGAATGCCTGCTGAAACGCAAGGATATACCGCCGTCATGGGCAAGGGCGAATGGTGGACGAACAATCACGAGATTCATAGCTCAAAGGTCGAAGGCCCTTTCGTGCATGGCGACCAGTTCATCGTGAAGTTCGACATGGATGTGACGAACAAGCCAAGTGGCAAGCGAATGCAGATGAGCGAAACCGGTTTGTATACCGTCTCGAACGGGAAAGTCGTCCGCGAAGAATTCTTCTACGCACCGATGCCAGGGATGTAAGAATAATTCGCCACAGATGGGGCACGGATGAATATGGATAAGAAGAATTTTTTGTTTTCATCTGTGCGAATCTGTGTCCCATCTGTGGCTAGTAAGTTTTGCGGTATGTGGATCTGTGGCAAACTTGAGCGGCAAAATGAAAGCTACGCGTCTTGAAGCGTTCAGTGATGGTGTGATTGCGATCATTATTACGATCATGGTGCTGGAGCTGAAGGTGCCGTTGGATGGGTCGCCGAAAGCGCTTGTTCGATTGCTTCCGTTGTTCTCAAGTTACGCGCTGAGTTTTGTGCTCGTGGCGATCTACTGGGTGAATCACCATCACATGATTCACCTGATTCGGCATGTCAATGGCGCGATTCTCTGGCTGAATTTGAATCTGCTTTTCTGGCTGTCGCTGATGCCATTCGCGACGGCGTATATGGGGCAGACGCACGCCGCGCCGTTGTCCGTGGCGTTTTACGGAGGGGTGCAGACAACGTCTGCCGTCGCCTACTCATTTCTTCAGGCGGCGATCGCGCGACAACACTCGCAGGATGCAAAGTTTGTCGCTTTAAATGCGCAGATGGCGCGGAAGAATCTTATCGCCATGGTCATCTCCGCTGCCACCGTTCCGGCGGCGTATGTTTCCGTGCGGTTGGCGATGCTGTTGATCGTATTGCCGGCGGTGATGTATTTTTTACCGGATCGCCGGATGGAAACGAGCGAGTGATTCGGATGATTTAGTGCTGGTGAATAAATTCCGCGACATCGTGCATCACCGGGCCGAGCCACCGGAATGACCAGGCCATCGCAAGCACCATGTCGGCATGACCTAGTTTTGGATAGAGCAGCACCTTCGCCTGGCCGCCGTGTTTCTGAATGGCGGCAGCGAGTTCCTGGGCATCCTTGGGCTTGATGTACTCATCGTGAACCCCTTGCATCAACAAAATCGGCTTGGAGTGGCCGTTGGCAAAATGGATCGGTTCAATGCGTGGATCGGAGATGACTCCCGGCGTCGTGTTGAACGCGGCAGCATTCCATTGATCCGGCACAAAGTTATACGGGCCCGACATCCCGATGCTGGCTCGAATGGCATCCTGGTTCAAACCGACGTTCTTAAAGTACACCGGATCGAGCGTGAGCAAGGCCACGGTGTGCGCGCCTGCGGAGTGTCCCATGAGATAAATTCGATTCGGATCGCCCCCGAATTGATCGATGTGATCATGCACCCAGCGAACCGCCATCGCTCCATCTTCAATAAAACCGGGGAAGGTTGTTTCGGGGTAGAGTCTGTAGTCGGGAACTACGCCAACGAATCCTTCGCGCGTGATGGCTTCCCCCGCAAATCCGTAGTCGTTTTTTTCGCCGTTCGTCCAGTAACCCCCGTAAAAGAAAATGACGACGGGTGATCCGGGGTTCGCATGGGCCGCGCAGTTTCGAGGGCGATAGACGTCCAGTTTCTGGCGCGGGATGCTGCCGTACGATAAACCGACGGTGCGCTGATAGCCGCAGGAGGGAACCGTCGCATTCAGGATATCGAACTTCGTGCAGCCGGTGGTAAGGCTGGTGATGATGAGCAGTAAAAGAATCGTTCCCCGATGAAGGGCGCGAGAGACGCTACATTGCATGCGGCAATCTTAGTCGCTCGGGAGGGAAAGTTCGCGTTTTTGTCTTCGCCGATTTTCCATGATTGACGTTGCAGGACAAATATTGATGCCACTCTGCAAACTGTTCTATTTCTGCGGTGCAATACCAATGTATTTCTTCTTCTCGCTGTACTCCGTTCAACGAATATTCCATTTAATCGGCTTTTGCGGATCAGGCGATCTAAGGCATTGAACGGCTCAGATCGTATCGCAGAAGCCTGCAGAGAGTTCTAACTGGATCCAACCGATGTTTCCATCAAAAAAACAGAACATTAATTTGATTGCGCCAGTATCGTTATGACGGTACTATTCCGAAGCAAAGAGCAGGGCAATGCCAGAAGCGTGTCGCGGCAGTCGACACTCGCCAACGGTTCGGAGGCACGAGTGATGTTTTCATCGCATTTTCGCCAATCTGTTTTCGGCGCATGGGGACTCGTAGCCACGATCTGGCTTACCGCAGGATCGGCGCAGGCTTGTCTAAACACCAACACGTCGGAACCTTGCCATTGCATTGAAACGATGATGCTGACCCACGCGCTGGGCAGTCCGCCAATCTCAACCCCTTCGCTCACGGCCAACTCGGCTAACCGGACGGCGCAACCCGCATCCGATTCGTTCAATCTGTTTGCCGGCGATAACAGAGGATTCAACTATTATTCGCAAGGCAGCGGAAACACCGGCGGCTCAGGCGATATCACGATTGCCGTCGGCGATACCGTGACCTGGACCATGGATCAGGGAACCCACGCGGCGCATACGATCACTTCGCTGCCGGGTGACCCGGAATCATTTGATTCGGGATTCCTATTTTCGCCGGGGGATACCTTCAGCCATACCTTTTTGACGCCCGGCAGCTACACATACTATTGCTCAAATCATGCCGGGTATAACCTGATTGACGGGGTGGCTGTTCCATTTGGATCGCAGGTGGCAACGATCAACGTTGTGGCCGTGCCGGAGCCGAGCGTGATGGCGATTGCGGGAATCGGCGGGTGCATCGGGCTGTTGGGGCGACGGCGTGTTACCAAACTGACTTGATATTCTTGAGAATGCGTTTGGGGTACCGGCATTTGTCTTCGAGCCATGAATTTGAATATAAATTACTTCCGCAATGAGGCAGACACTTTCGATCATTCTTCTGTTTTTGATTTGCGGATGCGCTGCATCGACGTATCAATCTGATTCCTCGGTCCATCCGATGTCGTCAGAACCTTCGGGACCGCCCGGGTGGTTTGCCAGTTTTACAATTAAGCAAGTTCAGGATTTGTCATCCGATGAATGCAAGGCAATTTTAATAGCGAAGGCTGCAGTCGAAAAGAATCTAAGCCAACCTTCGAATTTTGAATTTATCGTCAAGCGAGAAGGTGATCGCTGGTCAGTGATGGTCAGCGGAATCGGATACACGATCGATCAACTTGGGAAAGTCCTTGAACTTGTAAAAACGCCCGGGGGTTTCTGTGTTGTTCTCATCGATAAAGATTGGCACGTGGTTAAATTACTCTCGGGCGCTTAAAGAGAGATATCAGCGAAACATCTTTCATCGTTGAGGCAACTCTATTTCGCATCTTTCACCGGCATCACATCGAGAATCAGCGCCGCCATTTCATTGGTGGTTTGTTCACCGAATGTCACTCGCCTTGGAGGCTGACTGGGATTGGCCGGGTTGGAGGCGGAGTTGTCGAACGTCCAGCGGGCATCAAGCCGGGTGCCTGCGGGCAGGCGGAAAGGTTTGGCGTACTGGTAATAATTCTGCCAGTTAAAATCCCAGTCGCGGACGGAAATCATCGGGCGCGTGGTTCCATCGGGCAGCGTGGCGGTGACATCCACCGTGTGTCCGAGCAGATGCATATGCGGGAAAATTCCGTAAGCATCGACGGCGGATTTCAGGGTCTTTGATTCTCGAATCTCGTAGTTTCCGTCGCCGGGCGCGATGTCGAGGGTTTTATCGAGCATCACCATCGACTTCATTTTGCCAGTCGGTTTTTCACTCGTGAGATGAAGCCCGACGGTTGACTGCTCCACCTCTGGTTTGCCGCTGGGATGCAGATGAAGTTGCAGGACCAGATCGCAATCCGTCGGCCACTCCGCCGCATAACCTTCCGGAAGTGGACGCGCCTCATAACCCGGCGTCCACAAACCCAATGACCCCGGCAACCGGTCGCCCGGAGCCACGAGCCCGCTGGAAAAACTCTTCCCTCCACCGGCCTTCATCATCCAGTCGGCCATCCCATGTTTAAGGGTCGCCAAAACGGCGTGGTGTACAATTCGCCGATTGCCCGGTCGAAACTCAACCGCTTTGAGATACTTTCCTTCAGGGATGTGAATGGGGATGGCAAAGCACTCATACCGATCGCGCCCCTCGGCCTGAAGCGTGTAAGGATCGGACATCTTCACGATCAGATCCGGCTCACCCAGTTGCCATCCGGAAGTAAACTTAGGCGGTTCCGGGGTCGCAGCCCGATCCCCTTCCGGGCAACCTTCTTTAACCCATTGTTGCAGTTGTGCGATCTGCGAGTCGGTCAACCGCCGTTCCCCGAGAAAATCGCCATGACCCACTTCCGCCCGCCAAGGGGGCATAATTCGACGGGAGGTGACATCGGCCATCTGCTTGGAGTGTTTTTTTGCTTCAGCGTAGTTCGTCAGTGAAAACGGTGCCGTCTCCCCGTCGCGATGGCAGGCTGTGCAGTTCGCGTAGATTAACGGAGCGATGTGCTGCGAGTACGTCACCGTAGATTGGACCGGAACGATCGCTGCGCGAAGTGAGATACTTCGAGATAGAAGGACCCCAATCATCGCCGTTAGAAGCACGGCTGTTGATACGAGGGTGTGTCGCATTTCTTGGTTGTATCGAGCGAACATAAATGAGTTCCTTATATTTTGCTTCTATCAAAGTACTCCAACCAGTATAGTTTGTGAAAATTTAGTTTTGGGGAACATTCTTTTGGATCCCCTTGATCCGCCCCGTTCCCGGGGAAACCTTTTTTTAGGAGTGCGCTATGCGAAGCTGGAAAACGATTTTGATCATGCTGTCGATCGCCACCGCCCTGCTGCTTCCCTCGGCCGCGTTTGCGGCCAAGAAGTACCAGGTCACCGGAAAGGTCATTGCCCTGGATGACAAACTCATCACCGTGCAGAAACCGGATGATGAAAAATGGGAAATTGAGCGCACCGCCGCGACGACGGTCACCGGCACGCTGAAAATCGGCGAGAAAGTCACGATCGAATATAAGATGATCGCTGACAACATCGAAGTGAAAAAAACGAAATAATCTGACCCATGGTCCGCGCAATACTCTTCGATCTGGGTGATACGCTCATCGACTTTGAGCCTATGGACACGCGCGCTGTTTTTCTCAAGGGCGCTGCCGATTCGTACGCGTATCTCAAGGATCTCGGGCATCCGTTGCCGGCATTCAACGTGTACTGCCGAAAGCAATTTAGGGCCGTACGATGGGCCTACCTCTGGGCCAAACTGCGCCGTCGCGAATTTGAAGGACTTCGATTGCTGCGAACGTTCTGCGCGGCAATCGGAATCCATCTCAGTGAGGCTTCACTGCTGGAGCTGGCCTGGATTTGGTACGCGCCGCTGATCGATCATTCGAATGTTGAAGACAGACTGGCCGCGACGCTGAGGGATCTGCGCAACGCCGGATACAAACTCGGCCTGGTGTCCAACACATTCGTCGCCGGGACAATTCACGATCGCCATCTCGATCTCCACGGCTTGCTGGATCTTCTCCCGGTTCGGGTCTATTCCAGCGACATCGGTTACCGAAAACCGGATCGTCGAATCTTCCAAAGCGCGATTGATCGACTAGGCGTGCGCGCGACCGAAACGCTTTTCGTCGGCGACCTCGTGAAGACCGACATCGTCGGCGCACACCGTATGGGAATGAAAACCGCTCTCAAGCAGCCCTGGGGAACATCGCGATCGAGTGGACACGCCGATGTGGTGATTCGACAGTTGGCGGATCTGCCGGAGGTGCTTGATCACCTGCAATCCAAAACGCTGATCGAGGAACAGGTTTCCCGTCCCATCGAGATGACGATTCAATAATTTTACGTGACGAACTCGAACGAAAACGCGGGCGAGACGCCCACGCCACTAAATGAGTTGATCCACCCCCCCGAACCCCAGCATCTCATACGTAAAAAACGGCTCGGCATGCGCCGTGCCGATGCGGCTTCCGAAATAAGCGGTGATGTTCTTCACCATCTCCGGCACATGGCCGCTGGGCCCGGCGAACTGCGTTTGATACTGCTTGACCGCTTCCAGCTTCAACTCAATCGTGTCGCTGATATCGATACAAAAGTTCGGTGTGAAATTCATCCGCAGGTGCGTACAAAAATAGTAGATCACTCGCTTCGGATAACAGGGTTCACCGGGAATGTCAGTCTTCGTCAGCTTGGCATCGAACCGCGCATCCTCGGCGATTTTGGTGACCGCGACGTGATCCGGGTGCGCATCAATCGGGTACGGCACAAACAACCAATCCGCCTTGTGCCTGCGAATCACCGCCGCCAGTTTGTGACGCGAGGCAATATCATGCACGACCTGGCGATTCGGCAATCCCACGAGCGTGCGCTCAACTCCGAGCACTTTCGCCGCCGCCGCCGATTCACGAGCGCGAATTTCGGGTGAGCCCAGTGGAGTGGGTTCGCCATTGGTCATGTCCACCAGATGAACCTTGTGCCCTTGCCGTACGAACTTCGCGATCGAACCGCCCATGCCGAGTTCCTGATCGTCTGGATGCGGCCCGATGATGAGAATGGATGCCATGCCGATATGATAGCGATCGAAGTACGGCACGATAACTACGGTTCCTGAGTTTCTTCGCGCCTAGTGGGTGCCACAGGTCGCGGTACTCCGAGACCTGTGCGTGTCGGCGGGCAGAAGACACAGCGGCTGTGTTGTTTGTCAAGTGAACCTCGAAGCATATTTATGCCGGCTGATTTTTTTTCGTGACGGCCAATTCCGTCCAGGTGATCCGGTCACGGAGCATGGCGTTGAGGAGTA
>JBBRMF010000025.1:0-33033 GCA_038230975.1 Tepidisphaerales bacterium | reverse complement strand
CCCACCCCCACCCCCACCCCCACCCCCACCCTCGCCCTCGCCCGGAGTACCGGTAGTGGGAGAAATCGGGCGCACCGGAACGGTCGCGACCGCCGGAGTGGCGATAAAGCCCGGGCGTGCTTGACTGGGCAATTTAAGCCTACTATATTCGTCTAGGCGAATATGAAAGAAACATCGACCCGTATCAGTCAAGTCGATCTTGTGTTCCGCGCTTTTTCCGATCGGACACGGCTTCGGATACTTCACCTGCTTCAAGCCGGAGAACTGTGCGTTTGCGATCTTGTGGACGTTTTAGGCGTGCCTCAGCCGAAGGTCTCGCGGCATTTGGCGTATTTAAGAAAAGCGAGGCTGGTGAACATTCGAAAAGCGGGACTATGGAGCTACTACACACTTGCGCCGGCAAAGGCATCTTTCCATGCAAAGCTCCTTGAATGTCTCAGCTGTTGTTTCCGCGACGTTCCGGAGCTAAAGCGCGATGCGGATAAGCTTGCCAATCGGCGCAAAAAATGTTCTGGCGCAGAATGTTGTTGAAGGGTGTTTGAAAAACCTATGGATCAATTAAAAGTTCTTTTTCTCTGTACCGGGAACTCCTGCCGAAGCCAGATGGCAGAAGGCTGGGCGAACGCGCTCCGGGGTGACACGATCAAAGCTTATTCGGCGGGAATTGACCCTCACGGAATGAATCAACATGCAGTGCGCGTGATGAAGGAGTCGGGCGTCGACATTGGCCATCACTACTCGAAGCATGTGGATGAACTAAAAGCCGTGCCGTTTGATCTGGTGGTCACGGTTTGCGATCACGCCAATGAATCATGCCCAGTTCTTTCGGCAGGAACGAAAGTGGTGCATGTCGGATTTGATGACCCGCCGCGTCTGGCGAAGGGTGCCAAAGATGACGAAGAAGCACTCGGGCACTATCGACGCGTAAGGGATGAGATCAAACAGTTTGTCGAGCATTTTCACGATCGAATTGCCGAACACGCTATAATGTGAATGACGATGCCATGAGCGTGAAAGTGTACGCCGTCAAACCTGTTGCGGCGTGATGGTGATCGTGGGATTCATTTCGGAGATCGGTGCCGTGAGTTTTGAGTTCAAACGCAAGGAGGCCGTGCCGCGTGCGCTAAAGCGAATCATGCTCGAGGAGATCGACCAGATTCTGACGGTTCTGACGGGGGGAAGACGGATCAGCCGGGATAATGCCATTCACGATGCGCGAAAGCGAATCAAGAAGTTGCGCGCCCTATTGCGGCTTGCCCGCAGTGCGGTGGATTCAAAAGTACTGCGTCAAGAGAACACCGTTTTCCGCAACGTGGGGCGCGCTCTTTCGCATGCGCGTGATGCGAAAATTCTGCTGGAGACGTTTGATCAGCTTCGCGAGTCCAAAGATCGGGATGCGTCGACGGCATCGATTCAGGCCGTCCGCGCGAAGCTTGTGGCTCGCCGTCAAACCGCCCTGAAGCTGCAGAAGGAACATGCGACAGACGAAGTCGTGCAAATTCTCCAAGCCGCCAAACGGCGTGTGCGGAAATGCACCATTCATGGCAAAGGATTTAGCGCGTTACGGGGCGGGCTGAAGAAAGTTTACCGCCGGGGGCGTGCGGCGTTTGCGAACGCTCGATACGATCGGGATGCCGTCACACTTCACGATTGGCGAAAGTGCGTGAAGGATCTTCAGCTTCATACCGAGCTGATCAAACCGATCTGGCCGGATGTATTGGATCGCTTTTCGAGCAATGCCCACGTTCTGGCGGATGGCCTGGGAGAGGATCACGATCTGTTCGTGCTGCGACAGTTTCTATTGCAGGAAGCCGCAGCGTTTCCCACACCGATGGATCTTGAAACGCTCCTTGAAGCGATCGATGATCGCCGCCGGAAACTACAGCAAACCGTCATGACGCTGGGCGACCGCGTATACTCTGAAAAGCCCGCCGATTTTCTCGAGCGTATGGAAAATTACTGGAACGCATGGAGTGCCGGAGAGGTGCTCGAAACGGATTGAAGCATCTCGACCGGTGAATCGTCAGGGGGTGTACCTCTTTTTGAGGTGAGCAAGATTTTGGGTGCCATGGCCACGCAGCATTCCCCCGTTGGAACGACAGGGATCTTTCCGCGTGGCCATGTCTTTCCCGGGTATAAAGACATGGCCACGCGGAGGCTCGATTCGGTGAGACGACCCCTTGCGAGCGTGGCCATGGCACCCCTGGTCACCAATATGCTTCGTCCCCGGCACCGGAGGGTTTTTCGGGTTAGTCTGCCTTTTGGTCAGGCGAACGGCTACAATGTGCGGAAGTTGTCAGGCACCTGCCGATAATGATATGATTCCCCAATGTGGTGGAATGGAAGCGGTCGAACCGGTCATAAATTCCCGGGTTGACCAAGGGTCTCTAAGCAGCGGTGCGAAAACGGTGTCTCCTGCGGCCGCTTAAAGGAGCAATCCTGTTGGCCGAAAGCCATGCCGTGAGCAAAGGATAAGTGGCACGCGCACTTTTCCGGCTCCCCGTTGAAGGACAGACAGATTATGGCACTCGATCCGAGGTTTCTCGCCGGCAGCGGCCGGGAAGTATTTACGGGCAACGAACTGCTCGTCAAAGGTTGCCTTGAAGTTGAAGGCGGCATTCATCTGATGACCGGCTATCCCGGTTCCCCAGTCGCCGGGTTCTTCGACATCCTTGGCGATCTCAGCAAGCTCATTCAGGACAAAGGCATTCGAGCCTTTCAAGCCAACAACGAAGCACTGGGCGCTGCGGCGGCAAATGGTTCACAGATGTTGCCCTGCCGCACTGCCGTCGTCATGAAAAGTGTCGGCTTACACGTCGCGGCCGATGCATTTGCGCTGGGTACCCTTGCCGGAGCCAATCCCGAAGGCGGGGTGGTCATTATCACCGGTGACGACCCCTGGTGTGATAGCACACAGGTGCCGGCCGATAGCCGATTTTTATATGAACACCTCCGCATCCCCGTCGTGGAACCGGGTGGCCCACAGCAATTGAAGGATTGGATCGATCTCTGCTTCAAGCTTTCGCGGAGCGCAGGTTTATATATTGGTTACATCGTGACCACCGCCCATGCCGACGGCGGAGGCACGGTCATCACGCGCCCGAATCAATTCCCCGAGATCAACACCAAGCATCGGCAGACGCTGGATACGGTGGCTATTCCGGTCGAGCGCACCGTTCTGTTACCCCCTCGCACGTGGCAAAAAGAACTGGGCGTTGCGGATCGTTATGCCACGACGATAAAAACCGCCCGCGAGGTCGGGATCAATCGCATTTATCCCGCAAAGCCGCAAGCGAAAGGCGCAACCGACGCCCCGGGTTCTTTATCTCCACTTGGTTTTATCACCACAGGCATGGGCAAACCCTACCTGGATCATGTCTTGGCGGACATCGGTTTGCTGGGTGAGTTCCCGGTTCTAGACCTTGGCATGAGCTATCCGGCCGATGTCGAAATGGTTCGCGAATTCAGCAAAACCTGCAAGTTCATGATCGTGATTGAAGAACGGCGGAGTTTTCTGGAAAAGAATATCCGTGACGGTCTGTTTCGAGCCTATCCGGCAGAAGCTGCGGAGCTGGCCGGGCGGCTATTTGGAAAGTCCTTCCCCACACCGGTTCAACTGAACCCGCTTTCCCAAGTGATCAGTCCGCTGGCGGGCATTCCTGACACGCGCGGATTGAACACATCGGTTTTGGCGCAGATTCTCATTCCACTTTTCAAAGCGACGGAATCCATCCCCGCCGAGATGCGCAATGGAAAGTTGAGTAAGGAACTGGAGATCCTCCGTCGCGCGAGCAGACCGAAGCTCGAAATTCTCACGAAAGCCGCAGAGAATCTCGTCCCTAGAACGCCCACGTTTTGCCCCGGTTGCCCGCATCGCGATTCGTCGGCGACACTGCTTGAAATTCGCAAAAACTTCGCCGACCCAAAATACATGATGGATGAGCACGGCCTGGCCCCGGTCGACCTGGTCGCGCACGGTGACACGGGTTGCTACACCATGCTCATGTTCGCACCCACCGAACAACTCATGCACAACTACAGCGGCATGGGCCTCGGCGGCGGTACGGGCAGCGGGATCGATCCGTTTATTACAAACAAGCAGATCGTCTTCCTGGGGGATGGAACGTTTTTCCACTCTGGCCAAATCGCCATCAGCAACAGTATCAAGAATGGGCAGGATCTGACCTACATCATTCTTGAAAACGGCACGACGGCGATGACCGGCCATCAGGAACATCCGGGTACGGAAGAAGATGTGCTGGGCAATCACACTTGGCTGCAAGATATCGAAACCATCGTGCGCGGCATGGCTGGCACGAGCCCGCTGACCGTGACCAAACTCAGCCCCGCCAATCGCTCTCGGTACAAAAGCGTCCTTGAAAAAACGATCCTTTCCGATGGTGTGAAGGTGATCATCGCCGACAAGGAATGCGGCATTACGTATCACCGAACTAAGAACCGTGAAGAGCGAAAGACGATCAAGGAAAAAGGATATCTCCCGAAAAAGACGCATATGAACGTCACGCCGGAGGTCTGCGAGAATTGCCTGGAATGCACAAAGCAGACGGCTTGCCCGGGATTGACGACCGTCGACACGGACTACGGCCGTAAGATCGATACCGATCTGACATGGTGCGTAAACGACGGGGCTTGCGAGCGGGTTTCGGTCAGCAATGAATTTGGCACGACGGTTAAACCTTGCCCGAGCTTTGAGCAAGTGACCGTGGTTCGGCAACATCGTCGTCGGTACATGCTGCCGCACATGGCACTCGATAAACTGCCCGATCCAACCGCTTTGCACGCGATGAGTTCCGCGGGCGATCCCTGGCGCGTTCACCTGAGCGGTGTGGGTGGAATGGGCATCGGTATCGTCACCAGCATTCTCGTGCGCGCCGGTCATAAAGAAGGCTTCCGCGTCATCTTCCAGGACAAGAAGGGCTTGGCCATCCGCAACGGTGGTGTCTTCGCGCAAATCACCTACATCAAAGACGACGAGCTGAATTCCAAGCCGGAAGCGGAAGCCGCAGGCGACGCACCGGGTCTTGCCGCCCCGGATAACACCTTCTACCCCACGACCGGCATGATCCCGTACGGCCGCGCCGATCTGCTCCTTGGCATCGATATTCTCGAAGCCGCCCGCGCCACTGATTCACGCGAAGGGTTCCGCATTGCCGCCAAAGATCGGACGTGCGCGGTTCTGAATCTCCACAAACAACCGACGGTTTATACGTTGCTCGGCAAACAGGATTTTGATCCGGAGAAACTGCGCGACCTGATCTACGAGCAGTGCCGGGAAGAACACAGCTATGCGAAAAACCTCGCCCAACTCTGCGAAGAACGACTTGGTAGTAAGCAATACTCCAACATCATGATGCTCGGTGTGGCGTTTCAACTTGGGCTCATCCCGGTTTCCGCGCATAGCATGGCCTGGGCGATTAAAGACACCATTCGCCGCGACCATCGTAAGAACCTCAAGGCGTTCAATATTGGGCGTAAGCTTGCGCTTGAACCGCGCGCGCTGCCGAATAAACCCATTCCGGAAACATGGGAACAGTTAGTGACTAACAAATGCCGCATCCTCCGCAAAACGCGCTTTCGCGGGCGAAAATGGTCAATGCATTTAGAAAAGCTTGTGCATTGGGCGATGAAACAAATGCGGAATTTGTCGGAAGACTCGAAGTATGATCTGGCGATGCGAATATATGATCTGCTTCAATATCAGGATCATGTATTTGCAAGGCGGTACATTGAACTGGTTCGCGGCGTGTATAAGCGCGACAGCGAAGAAAACCGATACGCCGCCACTTCCGCCGCGATCTGGAACCTGGCCAAAGTCATGCTGATCAAGGATGAGCCTTACGTCGCGTATTTGCTGACGCGCTATGAGAAAAAACAGCGCGATATCGCCAAATATGGCGTCGATGTCAGCAACGGTGACAGGCTTGTTTATCGACACCACACAAGCCCTGAATTCAACATCGGCCGCCGTCGCATTCGCTTGACCATCACGACGCATGACTGGCATTTGAATCTCGTGCGTCGAATGAAGTGGTGGCGAAAGCTTCCTGGTTGGCACCGTCGCGAAGTTGAATTTCGCGACTGGTATATCGCGTTGCTCGATCGCGTGAATCTGGTCACGCCGAGCGGTTATGTTCAAGCGCTCCGCGTGCTTAAATCTCCCGAAGCAGTTACGGGTTATCGCGAAGTGCGGTATCCGAAGATGAACGAAGCCAGAACCGCCATTGAGGCGGAACTGACGCGAGTGCCTGAAGAAGCGATCGAAGCACAACGTTCGCTACTTGAGAGTTTACGTTCACCGACGCACGTATGACGTTTTGAAAACGCAGCGATCTTTTCGCGCATCAATATGACCGCAACGGGTGACCCCATGGACCTTTGGACGTTGGTAAAGGGGACACCGTCTATCGATCCCGAGTCCCTCCTGCACGCCATGGAAGCTGAATGCCAAAAAAATTCCAATGATTTTCGAACTCGAATTCTCTTGCGCGACGCGTCAGATGCGTTGCAACGATATTGGGGACACGATTGCCTTGACGCGCGATTGAGTGACTCTGCGAGATCCTTGATTCGAAGTATACGAGCGGAGAATCTGGGCGAGCCACGTTTTCCCTCGTTGGAGCGGCGGATGGCTGATGCGACCGATCCTCACACGCTGAGGCAATTTCTGCGAGAGTTGGGCGACATATTAAAAGCACCGGCGCGGCTGGAGATCGGTGGTTCGACCGCTCTAATTCTCCGTGGATTGCTGTGCCGCGCGACGGATGATATCGATGTCGTCGATGAGGTTCCAAATACCATCCGCATTGAGCACGAATTATTGGAAGGGTTAGTGCAGCGGTATGGATTGAGGCTGACCCACTTTCAATCCCACTACCTTCCTTCTGGCTGGTTGCAACGGGTGGAATCCATCGGACGTTTTGGAAAGTTGGATGTTTCCCTGGTTCACCCAGTCGATATCTTTGTCAGGAAGCTTTTCAGCAAACGCACGAAAGACCGCGATGATTTGCGAATGTTGCTCCCCAGGCTCGATCGAGCCACGATCGTGGATTGCCTGAAAAATTCCGCGCAATCCTTGCTGGCTGATCCGAATCTTCGCGCGGCTGCCCAGAAAAACTGGTATGTCTTATTCGGCGAAGATCTCCCGGCCTGATCGATCGCCTACTCCGTCCCCATTTTCAAATCTGCGTAGACTGCTTCAAGCAATGCTTTTCGTCTCGCGTGATGGCGTTCTTCACCAGGCCGGCCGTTGAATACGTATGCGACGACCAACGCCATTTCCGGATCACAAAATGCCCCGGAGGATTGCGCGCCGCCGTGTCCGAATGTTCTCGGCGAAGCGTTCACACCGTAGCCGTATGGCAAATCCGGATTCGGATGGGGTGAATTCAACAGAAACCCGAGCCCCCAATCAATCTGCGCTTTGAACGTGACGTCGATCATTCCCGTGCGATGGCGAGCCGTAATCGCTTCGACCGTTTGAGATGCAAGAATCCTATCCGTAGGGTCCGCTAAAGCGGACCCTACGAAGTCTCCAGTCCTGCCGCGATTCAGCAGCATTTCATAGAACTCTCCAAGTTCACGAATTGGTCCCCAACCGCTGCTGCCCGGGCGAGATGAGGTGGCGATTGCTTTTATATCCAGGGATTCCGGGGGCGATTTCGTTGTATCTTGCATTAACGCAATACGATTCCCATAGGCTTGAAATGTTTCCAAGGTCATGCCCACCCACGAATGCTTCATGCCCGATGGCTCGAAGATCATTTCTCGAACGTAGCGGGAAAACGCGCGTCCATCGAGCCGCCGAACTATTTCGCCGAGGATGTACCAGGAAGAAGCGGGGTGATAACCCGCCTTTTTTCCGGGCACCCATCCGGGTTCCTGTCGAGCGGCACACATCTCGGCGACAATCTGTTCCCACGGCACTTGTTCCGACCTTGGCGGTGCTCGAAACCCGGCGGTATGCGTGAGAATGTGCCGAATCGTAATCGCACCTTTTCCCTTTTGTCCGAATTCCGGGATGAAGCGAATCACCGGGTCATCCAGTTCAAGTAAGCCACGCTCCCACAATTGGGCGATGGCGACGGCGGCGATGGGCTTGGTTGAGCTCAGCCAAAGGTTGAGGGAATCGGGTGTCATCGGTACACCCGGCCGCGCTTCGCCCACTGCATAATCCACGAGTACCCGCCCACGCAGCGAAATATACAACTGCGCACCTGGATGAAGCCCGGCTTCGATCCCTTGTTGCACGACGGCCATCGCATGACTGAGTTCGGAGTTCATCTTCATCCTCCGACGATTCAATCCTGCAGGTTCAACCATCGAACTTCCTGCGGTCTCAATTCGACATCCAATCCGCGCAGGCTGCTGCGGATTTCGTGGATCGTTCGCGGGCCGATCAGTGGGAATGTGGGGAATGGCTGATGCAGCACATACGCCAGCGCGATTTGGATCGGCGACACATTCTTTTTCTCAGCCAATTCTCTTGCCCGTTCGAGCCGACGGAAGTTGTCTTCGCTGTACCAGCATCGGACAAGTTCTGAATCTTCGCGATTATCAGGCGCGGTTGAGGGAAGAAAGAATCCTCGTCCCTGGCTTGACCAGGGCATGAGTGCGGTCTGGGTTTGATGGAGCCATGCGAGCATTGCCGGATCATTCGCCGAAAGGCACCCGGCCCACGGCGGGGCGATCATTCGTGCAAGGCTCAGTTGATTACTAATCGCCGCGATGCCCGTTTTACCGTTCTTTTTCGCCCAATTGTTGAACTCTTGAATGCGCGACAAAGTCCAATTGCTGGCCCCGATGGCTTTCATCGACCCATTTTTTAAATGCTCGTTCAGCACATCGACAAATTCGCCGACGGGCACTTCCGAGTTGTCGCGGTGGAGCATATAGAGATCGACATAATCGGTTTGCAGTCGATCAAGGCTCGCTTGGTGCTGCCGTGATATCGGGCCGGGAAAGCACTCGGGTGTGTGGCCGCCTTTGCTGAGAATTGCAATCTGGCTCCGCGTATTTCGCGCCCGAACCCAATCGCCCAGGGCTTTTTCACATAGACCGGACTGATAGATGTAAGCCGTGTCGAAGCAGTTGCCGCCATGCTCAAAAAAATCATCCCAGAGCGCGGCAACCACCGGGGAAAAGGTTTCATTGTCCACGCCCAATGCCACGCGCGAAACCGGTAGATCGACGCCAGCGATCACGCCGTGCTTCATGGTGTTTTTAGGGCCGCGGGGTTGAACCGCCAGCGGCTTTCGGGAAACCGTAGGAATGCGATCTGGTTTTTCCGCGTCGTATGTCAAACCGATGGCTTGTCGCCATTGGTCCAGTGTCTTCATATTGCCGAGCGTGTCGTTCCAACTCATCGCTGGAGACGGGGCTTGTCGTAAACCGATATGAGCCGCCACCGTGTCGGCTTCAAGCGCATACAACCAATTCGGAGTCTCGACTGCGATCTCGCGCGGCGTCGGTTGGCCGTTCGTGTAGAGGAGGATTTTAGTTCCCAAACCGCCTTCACCCGGTAACCAGGGATTGGGCACAAGAATGTATCCATCCGTGCCATAGATGCGGACGACATTTTCCTGCTCGATCCCGATCCCCGTCGCCACGCTGGCGATGATGCCGCCTGCAAACTGCAGGCTGGCGACGGCATATTCATCCGCCCGAGTGATCGGATGAAGATGCCCGGCACCACTTACGCGTATCGGGTCGGCGAAATCTTTTCCGAGTGCTGCGCCGGCGATCAGGCGCGCCATCGAGATCGGGTAACAACCCACGTCGAGTATACCGCCGCCTCCCAGTTCATTTGCCCATAACCTCTGCTTCGGATCGAACGGGGCGCGAAATCCAAACGTCGCTTGAATCAGCTTGACGTCGCCGATGGCCTTTTCTTTAACCAGTTTAACCAGCTTCTGAGTCTGCGGATGGCAGCGATACATGAACGCTTCCATCAGGAAAACATCGTTGTCGCGCGCGGCTTCCACAATCGCCATCGCTTCACCGAAATTCAGTCCGATCGGTTTTTCGCACAGCAAATGTTTTTTTGCCTCAGCCGCCTTGATGGCCCATTCGGCATGCTCGGGATGCGGAGTGGCGATATACACCGCTTGCACTTGCGGGTCGGCCAGCAACGCGTCGTAACTTCCATAACGGCGGGGGATATTCAGCTCATCCCCAAATTGATCGGCCTTGCTTTGCGAGCGGCTTCCAATGGCGATCACCTTGCCGCTGGACGTGCGCGCCACCCCCTTGGCAAATGTCTTGGCGATCGCGCCGGCACCCAAAATGCCCCAGTTCAATGTCTTGCTCATTCGATAACCTTAACCACGGGAAAAAGAGCTTGAATCGATGCGTTTGGAATGATACTGCGCGGCAGGTTGGTCGCAAGCTAAGGGCGGCGTTTGGCCGCTATGTTCGTTGGATCTCCGCGAGGAATCGCTCAAAAACCTAACGACCTAATCGTCGCCCGAATCGTCTCCGCGCTGTTCGTCAATCCCGCTAATTCCGCGGCGTTTAAGGGGACGGGTAAGGCCGCATCAACTCCACTGCGATTGACGATGCAGGGGACGGAGAGACATACATCGCTGATCCCCTGGTAATTTGTCAGCAGGGAACTCACCGGCAGCACACGGTTTTCATCGTGCAGCACAGCTTCGAGGATTTTAGCCGTTGCCAGACCGATGGCAAAATTGGTGGCGCCTTTGCCTTCGATGATCTGTGCGGCGGAGTTTTTCACGTTCTGGAAAATCTCGGTTCGATCTCGCACGGTGAGCTTGCCGTGACCTCGAACGGCCCAGTCATGCAGGGGGAGATTGGCGACTGAGGCACTGCTCCAGAGGGGGATTTCGCTGTCGCCATGCTCACCGGCGATGGTCGCATGAACGCTCTGCACCGCCACCTTCAAACGCTGGGCGATCAGGAATCGAAAACGCGAACTGTCCAGCACCGTGCCGCTTCCAAATACCTGGTTTGTCGGCAGGCCGCTCAGTTTTTGCGCGACATAGGTAATGACGTCCACCGGATTGGTCACCATCAATAGCACTGCAGCCGGGGCGACTTTAAGGAGCTTGGGAATCAGCGAACGGCAGAGTTCGACATTCATTGCCGCCAAGTCCATCCGCGATTGACCCATTTTTTGTTTGGCCCCGGCGGTTAGCACGATCACGGAAGCATCCCGGCAGATTTCGAGGTCATCCGAACCTTCCACGGTCGCCATCGAAACGAATTGCATGCCGTGGTTTAGGTCGAGCGTTTCGGCGCGCACTTTGGCGGCGTTCACATCATAAAGAGCAATGTGCTTGCAAACACCGCGTAACATGCATGCATAGGCGATGGTGGTTCCAACCGTCCCGGCCCCCACAATGGCGAGTTTGTTTGAATGCATCAGTCGTCTCCAGTCTCAAAGTTCGTAGGTTCCGCTGTGCGGATCGTCTTTTTTTTTGGCTCGCCATTCTTGTTCCGCACAGCGGAACCTACACGAATTGCGCATGGTGATTAGAGCTGCTTGGCATACGCCTTCACGGTTTCTTCAAAGGGCTGCGTTTCCCAGCCGAAATCGTCTTTGAATTTCGTCATGTCGCAGGTGTTGTCTTCCTGACTCATGATGACTTGATCGCGGTTGAACGACAGCAGGGCAGCGGGGGTGATGGCGGCGATCATCTTTGCGTACCACGCCGGCAGAGGGACGACGCGTGGTTTTTTTCCGGTGATAGCCTCGGCGGCAATGCGGTGCATCTGCGGCCAGGTGATCGCGCTCGGCCCGCCCAACGGATAAACCTCGCCGATGGTTTTCGGATTCCCCAACGCATCGACAAACGCCCGGGCGACATCTTTGACGTAAACGGGTTGGAGCATCCCGGCGCCACCAAGACCCGTCAAACCTCTGCCAAAATAAGGCATGAACAGAAACGGTGGTTTTTGGTGCCGTGCCCAGGCGGCTTCCATCTGCATGAATTCACCGGCAGGGCCGTGGATCATGGAAGGGCGGAAAATGGTCCACTCCAACCCGCTGGAGCGCACATATTCCTCGGCGGCAAATTTTGTTTTGTGATAATCGCTGACCGCACCCGACCGCGTGCCGAGCGCGGACATCTGCAGATAGCGATGAATCCCGGTTGCCTTTGTCGCGTCGACGACATTTTTCGTGCCTTCGACATGGACACGCTCAAAGGTGATGCCTTTCGATCGCTTCTCCATAATAATACCGACGACATGGATGACGGCAGTGCAGCCCTCCATGCCGGCGCGCAGGGTTGCCGGATCGAAGAGGCTGCCCTCGACAGATCGCAGTCGATCACCACCCACCGAAATTTTGCGCCGGTTCGTCAAGGCGTTGACCGAATAATGACGGCTCACCAATTCTTCAATAATCGCTGAACCGACAAATCCGCTTCCACCCGTGACGAAGACTTTTCCAGACATGTAGCTCCTTCTTCAAATGAATGTCAACCGACTGTACACTAAAGATCGCGCCGGCTGGAAGCAATTGCGCTGATTGTTTTTACTGGATTTGAAAGCATGTTGTAATCACTCAGCAAATCGGTGGGCGAGTACACCCACCCTACAGAATTACAGAATTAAACCCATTTGTTTGAACATTCATGTCGTCAACTATCAAAACGCTTCGTTTGGGAACCCGCGGCAGCCTGCTTGCGCGTACCCAGAGCCAACTGATCGCCACGGAATTGGAAAATCATCATTCAGGCCTGCAGGTGGAACTGGTGATCATCAAAACCAGCGGTGATCTCATCACCGACAAACCTTTGCATGATGTGGGTGGGAAGGGATTATTTACGAAAGAACTGGAGCTTGCGCTTTTGGCGGGTGAAGTGGATTTCGCGGTTCACAGCTATAAAGATGTGCCGGTGACGATGCCGCTGGTCGATGGGGCGGAACTGATCATCGCCGCGACTCCCGAGCGTGAGGATGCGCGCGATGTGCTGGCCTTGCGGCAGTTCCCGCAAGGCCCAATTCTGTCAACACTACGCGATCTGCCGAAGGATTTCCGGATTGGTACGGGTAGTCTGCGACGTCGATGCCAGATCCTCCTGCATCGGCCGGATCTGCAGGTCGAACCGATTCGCGGCAATATCGATACCCGTCTTCGCAAATTAGATGAAGGCCAGTATGACGCCATCATTCTGGCGGCGGCGGGGCTGCACCGCACCAAGTTGTTTGACAGCTCCCGAATGATTCTCCTGGACCCCATGGAAATGCTTCCATCACCCGGACAAGGGGCTTTGGCATTGCAATGTCGGGTGCAAGACGAGCAAACTCGGCAGTATTTGGCCGCGCTCCACCAGCCGGATGTCGACTTGTGTGTGAAGGCTGAACGAGCGATGGTGGCCAAGTTAGGTGGGGATTGTCATTCGCCCATCGCCGCGCTCGCGACGGTGACAGAGGATCACCTGTATCTTCGAGCGGTGGTGGGAACTCGTGAGGGTGGTTTGCCGGTGATCCATGCCGAAGCGACCGGAGCGCGCGGATATGTCGATGCCCTCACAAACGACTGTTGGGAACGCCTGGTCAAACAGGGAGTTCAGCAGATGCTCCATTCGGACCGATAGATTTATTACGGCCAGTGTCGAACTGTCGCCGTCATATTGCGTATTATTGACTGTTATCGCAGCGGAAATTGAAATAATAGTGGTCAGGCGTTCAAAATATGTTTGATTTGTTCGATTAAATTAGATATTAATAAAACGCTTGCAAACAAATGGGGTTGCCACCGGGCAAGGTTCACTGAGGATGCTTTTGGACGAGGTTCGCTCCAAAGTTCTCATTCTGTCAGGCCAATCGACGGCAAACGCTCCTCTGATCGCAGCGCTCAAAGGTTTGTCCAATGCCGTAGAGGCCGGTTCTATCGATTTAGCCATCGAAGCGCTTCGGACCGAACACTTCGATGCCATCTTCTCTGACTCCGCAGATTTCCTTCCCCTCGAACGTGCTTTGGTCAGTCAACAGGCCAATTTAATTCTCAGTACGATTGGTGAAGGCGTTTGTATTGTCGACGGCGATGCCCGCTGTAACTGGATGAACAAAAAGATGCAGGCCTGGCCTGCCCGGGTTCATGAGAAAATTCGCCGTACGTGTCAGGAAGCATTTAATCTTTTCAGTACGCAAGTCTCGCCTCAGGTCAACGGCTCTCATAACGGTTCATCACATAGCAGTAATTCGTCTCACGTATCAGCGAATGGCTCTCCTGCTCCGACCGATTCCCACCCGACCTACTTCGCCCGCTCCAAGCGTTACACCCTGAATATCGAAGACCAGCAGTTCCTGGAGTTGATCGCCTCGCCGGTGATCGCTCCGGCGGGTCAGGTGGTACAGGTGGTTGCGGTGATCTGGGATGCCACCGGCACCCGTCGATTGCAACAGAAGATTGATGCCATCGACAAAGCCGGTAGTGAACTGGTGCGTCTTGAGGGTGATGCGCTCAGCAAGCTGAATGTGCAGGAACGGCTGAAACTCCTTGAAGACAAGATCATCAAATACACGCGCGATCTGATGCATTTTGATCACTTCGCGATTCGCCTGCTCGATCGCAAGGCCAATAAATTGGAGCTTTGCATCAGTGTTGGATTGCCGCCTGAGGCGCAGGAAGTTGATCTTTTCGCCCAGTCCGAGGGGAACGGCATCAGTGGATTTGTTGCAGCCACGGGTCGATCGTACATCTGCCCGGATGTCGAGCGCGATCCGCGGTATGTGCTCGGACTCGATCAAGCCAAAAGCAGTTTGACGGTGCCGCTTCGGTTGCATGACAAAGTGATTGGTGTGTTTAATATTGAGAGCCGCCAGCGCGCTGCTTTCAATGAAGATGATCGGCAGTTTGCGGAAATCTTCGGGCGGTACGTCGCCATCGCATTGAACATTTTAGATCTGATGGTCGTCGAGCGCGTGGGTACGGCTCATAAGGTGGCGGACGATGTCTGTAGTGAAGTGGCCGGCCCACTGAATGACATTGCTTCAGATGCCATGGCTTTGATGGATGATTACATCGGCAACGACGATCTCCGCAACAAACTGCACGCGATCATGGAAAATGTGCAGACCATCCGCCGTAGCCTACGGCAAGCCGCCGATGGCACGAATAAGACAGTGCTCGGCGCGGGGGATGTCAAAAGCGGTGAAGATCCCATTCTACGCGGAGCAAGAATTCTGGTTGCCGACGATGAACCCAATCTTCGGACGACGATCAGCGAGATTCTCCGTAAGTTCCATGCGGACGTAACGGTTGCCGCGAATGGAGCCGAGGCGATTGCGCATATTGAAGCCCAGGCTGAAGATTGTAAATACGAGCTGATTTTGAGCGACATCAAGATGCCGGATAAGACGGGCTACGATGTTTTTGCCGCCGCCCGTCGTCGGTGCATGCTGGTTCCGGTGATCCTCATGACCGGATTTGGTTATGATCCGAATCACAGTATCGTTCGCGCCAGTCAGGAAGGGCTGCAAGCGGTGTTGTTCAAGCCGTTTAAGGTGGATCAGTTGTTAACTGAGATCCGCAAGGCTTTGTCGCTGCGAACAGCATCGACGACCTGAGTCTTCCCCCCTCCGCCGATTGTGCCACACGCCCCTGTTCACACCTGTTATTCGTTCTGTTATAAAGCAGCAGTTCGTGGACGCTTTTTGTCCACGCCAAGTGACTCCGTTCCGCGCGGAGCATGGGAAAAAATGGTGGCATGGGCGTCTCGCCCGTGCTTTCTTCGGAAGAAAACGCGGGCGAGACGCCCACGCCACCTGAAATTTCTCAATATTGAGGCGGAACCAACAGACCCCAGACCAAGGACTAGCATGTTTAATCGTATCGCTCTCACGGCCGCCGTCGCGGCATCGCTCCTTTCTTTTGCGCTTCACGCCGAACCCGCCGATACCAAACCGGCGACCGAAGCCCCCAAAACCGAAGCCCCGAAAACGGCCGCGCCTAAGACAGAAGCTCCAAAAACAGAAGCCCCCAAGCCTGAGGCGCCAAAAACTGAAACACCCAAGGTAGAGAAAAAGGAACCCGTGCAAGAAGAAAAGAAGACCGTGACAAAATCGGGACTGCAGATTATTGAGGTTGCCAACACCGATGGTGCCGCCAAGGCTGGCGACATCGTCTGGGTTCATTACACCGGTACTCTGAAGGACGGCAAGAAGTTTGACTCTTCCCTCGATCGCGGTGAACCGATCCGCTTCAAACTTGGTAAAGGTGAAGTCATCAAGGGTTGGGATGAGGGCGTTGCCGGCATGAAAGTCGGTGAAAAGCGCAAATTGATTATCCCCGCCGAACTCGGGTATGGCGCCGCCGGCAGCCCACCGACCATCCCAGGTGGTTCTGAACTTCACTTCGATGTCGAGCTTGTCGGCATGGCTCGTGTCGCGGAATAACTAAAAATACTGCCCACGAAGGAACACGAATAAAGAACGCGAAAAATTTCCCTTGCCTTTTTCGTTTTGATTCGTGTTCCTTCGTGGGCGATTTTTCAATCCCGCAGTGCCGCCAGATACGCACCGGCCGCAATCAACACAATCCCCGCCCAGTTGATCTTTGAAGGCCGTTCGCCGAGAAAGATCACCGCAAGTATCACCGCCAGCGGCACACTCAGTTTGTCGATCGGGCTGGTTTTTGACACCCCGATTTTGTCGTAGGCAATAAAACCAAACATCCATGAAGCTGCGCCGGCAATTCCGGAAAGCACGATCATGGTGATCGCCTTTCCGTGCAGCGACTGCAGCTTGCTGCCCGTTCCCATCGCCAATGCGATGATCAGGCAAAAGAGCATCATCACCACGCTCCGCACGGCCGTTGCCAGCACCGGTGGAACTTCAGCCATTCCAATTTTGGCGAAAATCCCCACGACCGAAGCGCAAACCGCCGCCAGCACCGCAAACATGACACCTTTGGAGTATTCCATGGGTGTAACTATATCCCAAAGTGATAGGGCACTCACGAAGGAATTTCGATAGTATGTCCGGCGACCCATGACGTGGTTCCATCCGCCCAGACTTCTTTTTTCCAGACGGCCACTTCAGTCTTGAGAGTGTCGATGATCCAACGGCACGCCTCGAACGAGGCGGCGCGGTGAGCGGTCGAAACGGCGATAATGACTGAGGGTTCGCCAAGTCCTACCCGGCCCGTGCGATGCAACAGCACGATTTTCAGGATCGCCCATTGCGTTCGAGCGCGGGCGGCAAGTTCGCGCATCTGCGAAACGGCCATTTCCGGATACGCTTCATAATCGAGTGCGAGGAGCGATTTCCCCTCACCGTTTTTTTCCTGACGAGTCGTCCCGAGAAAAAGATCAATCCCACCGGCGGCGGGGTCCGTCGCGAACTCGACGGCGGCAGCGGTGGAAAGCGGGGAGGCGGACAGTTCAATCCAGTCATTCATTCGTTTAGCCTCCACTCACCGGCGGAATCAAAGCTAATTCGTCGCGATCTTTCAGAACGGCGCTTCTTGGACAATACGCTTGATTCAAAGCGCATGCCGACTTCGCCAGCGACTGATTTAAAACCGGGTGAAATACGAGAATTTTTTCCAACGCGGCTGTCACCGTGCTGCCGTCGGGTAGGTCCAACGATACCGTCGAAACGCCGGCCTTCTCACGCAGGATTGCAAAAAGTTTGATCGTCACCTGCATGGCATCACGCGAGTTTGATCGTCCACTCAATGCCGTTGCCAATGGACACATCGCAACTGGACGCGTTCGGAACGGAGCGGACGTAACCAATATATTCCGCAAGTTCTTCGCGGTGCGTAGTGGAGTTATCGGTGATGATCGATCCGCCGCGACGAAGCTTCGGCCAGATCATATCGAAGTAAGCACGGCAGGCAGGTTTGTCGGCATCAATGAACGCAAGATCAAACGGGCCTTCCATCGTCGAGATCACTTCACGGGCATCGCCCAGATAATTGATGATCGTGCCAGCGAGTCCGGCGCGATCGAAGGTCAATCGAGACGCATCGTATTTCTTGCGGCTCATATCGATCGTATGCAGTTGCCCGCCGGTCAACTGTAATGCAGCTCCCCACCACAAACCGCTGAAGCCGTAGCTCGTACCGACTTCGACAATGTGTTTTGCATTGGACGACAGAGCGATGTGATGGAGCAATTCGCCTTCAATGCGCGGAATCTGCCAATGGTCGTCGCGCCGATTGCGCAGTTCGTCGAGCTCATTTATCATCGCGAGAATCTGGGGATTAATCTGTGATGTTTGTGACATCGGGTGCTCCTTCGCGCGTTGCAGTTTCATAACCGACAATGGCGATTCGATATTTGTCCGCCAACTCGATCACCTTTGGTTTCTCCAGCATAATCGTCTTGCCGGGTTCCAACACCAAACAGGCTGCGCCGGCGGCATGAAGTTTTTCGATTGTCGTCAGCCCGATGGTGGGGACATCCAGCCGCATGTCCTGATTTTTGTTGGAGACCTTGATGCAAGTCCATCCGCCCGCGCGGCTCAGTGTACCGGCGCGCTCGATCATCGCGTTGGTCCCCTCAATCGCTTCTACTGCAATGACATCGCGCCGATGCACCGCGATGGCCTGACCAATATCCAGTCGGCTGATCGTGTTGCAGCGATCCCAACCGAAAATAATATCATCTCGTTGTTCAGGTGTCGGTTGATGGCGCGTCATCACCCCCACGCCGGCCAGATGCTCTTTGCAATATTGGGTCGAGTCAATCAAGGCAATTCCCTCGGAAGCGAACAGGTTAATCATCGCGGTCAAAATCGTCTGCGGGCGGTTGTCTTTGCGAAGGACCGTCCACCACAATCGCACGGCCTTCCAGTCCGGCAGATTCCGCAGCATCGCCAGCGGGTTTTCGTTCAATCGTGTCTTGGAAACACGGCCCACCATAATCGCCTCGGTGACACCGTGCCGTCGAAGTAGCCGAATCCATTTGCCGGGCTGGGCGACGTTCACCCAATCAAATGAATCCACATCGTTTTGCAGTTGCGGCCAGGCGCTACCCTGAAAACCGACGCAAACAACCTCGCGACCCGCAGCCTTTGCCCCCTGGGCAACGAGCAGCGGAAAGATCCCTTCACCGGCGATAAGTCCCAAGGCTGACGACACGCCCTAAGTGTCCAGACAAAGTGAGCCCATGACAAGAGGCACTCTTCAAATCTCATAAAATAGAAATGAGTATCATTCACGCCGAACGCCCGGATCAGAGTCAGGCGATATGGTCGGTCAGCAGGTGCGTGACAATTCTGGCGACCTATTTAGCCGGTTCGCTTGCGAACCGTGTTCTGCCCCGTCGTCGACGGTTCAACACGGCCGCTTAGTGGTGTGTCACGAATAGGATTTAGGGTGCCACCTCGTGCAAACCTCATCCTTTACTTTGACAAAGCACAGGCTCAGCCATTCGTCCGATCACAGCACGATTTCAGGATCGAGGCGAGCACGCCCACCAAATCCTCGTGTACATCCCGCGCTCGAAGTTGAAGAATATGATGGCCGGTTGCGCCTGCCCAATGCGTTCGTGCGGAATCATTTTCAAAATGAGTCGCCTGCGAATCCGTGACCAGTTCGATGAGCAGCTTGGTTTGATAGCAGTAAAAGTCCGCTGAAAATGGGCCGAGCGGACGATTGCGGCGGAATCGAAAGCCATTCAGGCGGCGATTGCACAGAAAATACCAGAGCTTGGCTTCGGCGACCTCATCGCGCATACCGCGAGCGCGATCGGTCAAAATGGGAGTGAGATGATGTCGGACGAGCCTGCCTTCGATCATTCGATTAACCACCAAGATACGCTTTTTTAACTTCCGGATTTTCGGCCAGATTACTCGCGGTATCGCTCAGGATGATTTGACCCGTTTGCATGACATACGCGCGATGCGCCACGTTCAGAGCCATATGTGCATTCTGCTCCACGAGAAAAATCGTCACGCCCTCGCGATTGATTTCGCGAATGATATCGAAAATCTTGCGGACGATCAGTGGTGCCAGGCCGAGCGATGGCTCATCCAACAGCAGAAGTTGTGGGCACTGCATGAGCGCGCGGCCGATGGCCAGCATCTGTTGCTCGCCGCCGCTGAGCGTTCCGGATCGCTGCTCTTTTCGGTCGGCCAACACCGGAAATAATGAGTAGCAACGATCCAAATTTCGCGAGATCTCGGCTTTATCCATACGCTGATACGCCCCGAGCATGAGATTCTCACGAACAGTCAAATTCGAAAATATCTGTCGACCTTCCGGGGAATGGCTGATTCCCCGCCGAACAATCTGGTCCGGCCGCTGACCCAGAAGCGAAACCTCTTGCTTCCAATGGATTGTTCCGGCGGTGGGCCGCAACAGTCCGCTGATTGTCCGGAGCAACGTCGTTTTCCCTGCGCCGTTGGAACCAATCAGCGTGACGATCTCGCCGCGATTAATTTCCAGCGACACATCATGCAATGCCCGGATGGCATTGTACGAGACGGAAAGATTATCGATTTTAAGTAACATTTTTTATTGGTCAGTCGTCAGTCGTCAGTCGTCAGTTGTCCGTTGTCCGTTGTCCGTTGTCCGTTGTTAAAATGCAGACATTGTAAGAGTGCGCCTACCGAAAACTCTCAACCGCTCCTAAATAACTGACCACTGACCACAAACAACTAACAACCCAAATACGCTTCGATCACTTTCGGATTCGCCTGTACTTCCGCGGGGGTACCGACGGCAATCGTCTCGCCGTGATCCAGTACGGTGATTCGTTCGCAGATACTCATGACGAGTTTCATGTCATGTTCGATGAGCCAGATCCCGACTTTAAAATGATCGCGAATAAAGCGGATGAGCGTCATCAATTCGCTTTTTTCCTGCGGATTCATTCCGGCGGCGGGTTCATCGAGAAGCAGGATTTTCGGGCCTGTAGCCAAGGCGCGGGCAATTTCAAGCCGACGCTGATCGCCGTATGGAAGATTTTTCGCAAGTCGATTGGCATGCTCGGCCAGATGCATCACCTCCAGCAATTCCATTCCCGCTATATGAGAGAGTTTCGTTTCGCGGTGAAACTTTGGGCCTCGTAGCAGGGTGCTGAGAAGCCCTTCTTCAGCAGATCCGTTAATCGCGACGATGACGTTATCCAGCACGGTTAGATTTTGAAACAAGCGAATGTTCTGGAACGTGCGGGCCAGCCCGAGTCGATTGAGATGCACAGGAGATTGGCCTTCGATGTGACGGCCATTCAACAGCATCTGGCCGCTCGTCGGAGGATAAACACCGGTGACGATATTGAACGCCGTGGTCTTTCCCGCGCCGTTCGGGCCGATCAGCGCCGCAAGTTCACCTTGATCGAGATTGAAACTGAAATCGCTCAGCGCCCGCAGGCCGCCGAATTGAATGGAGAGGTTTTGGATCTCGAGCAATGGCATGTGGATCAGGTCGGTTTGCGCGAAGGTTGACGAAGATCACGTTTATGAAAAAAGCGCCTGGGGTGGATGCCGGAGAAATCACCATGTTTGGCCAGCATCAGAAAAATCAGTAGAAGAGAGTAGGCGACCATCTGCCGATCGGCGATCCATTTTAAAGCGTCGGTGGTGCGCGGAGAGAGATTCAACTGTGTAACGCCGAACCCTTTCAGAATCGGCAGCAGCATGAATTCAAGCCACTCTTTGGGAGACAATAATATTTGCGGTAGAAGGGTCAGGATGATCGCGGCCAGCACGCATCCCAGAATGCTTCCCAATCCGCCAAGGGTAACAATGACCACGAGCGTGATGGAATCTTTCAGCTCGAAGTTGCCAGGATTGATGTAACCGATGCGGGTGGCCATCAACGCGCCGGCGACTCCTCCGAAAAACGCGCCAATCACAAATGCAATCACTTTGTGATGAACTGTATCGATTCCGATCGCTCGTGCCGCCACTTCATCTTCGCGAACCGCTTGAATCGCGCGGCCTTTTGCCGAGTTCTTCAACCGCCAGATCGCCAGGGTCGTAATAATGGCCGTTCCGATGACCCATGGAAAAATGTAGTGTCCGAGGATGGGGGGTGTTTCAGTGGGGTCGGGCGTGATGGGGTAAGGGGCGATCTGCAGCCCCGTGGCCCGGCCAAGGGGCTTGGCATTGGTGATGATGATGCGGATGATTTCAGAAAACCCGAGGGTGGCGATCGCCAGATAATCTCCGCGAAGTCGAAGCGTGGGAAGCCCGACCACCCAGCCTGCCGTTGCAGCAAGAATACCGCCGGCGATGACTGCGATGAACATCGATGCCGGGTAACACCAGTTCTGGGAAAGGTGATGGGTGAGCCAAAGCGCGGCAGGCGCGCCATGGGTGGTAATGGTTTCGTAAAGCTGCAAGCCGAGGAAGAACAATCGTGCCCACACCGAATGCCAGGGTGGACGACCCGCACGGGCGGCGACGATCAGATCGATTGCCAGCCATACCATAAATAGCAATCCGACGACGCCTGAAAGAGCAGGCACTAGCCGACCGAGTCGACGGATGCCGCTCATCGCAAGCGATAGTCCACCCCCTACAAGTCCAATCGCCGCGCAGATCGCGATGAGGAAAAGCAGTACACCTCCGGGATGTGCGTAGCGCGCGGCGTTCATATCTTCGGTGCCCTTTTGAATGACTGAAAAATTTTCGACGGCAAATCCGGCAGTATATGCGCCCACCGCCAGGAAACCGGCATGGCCGAGTGAGAATTGCCCGCTGATGCCGTTGATGAGTTGCAGCCCCATCGCGGCGGTGACCGCAATGCCAATCCGCATGAGAACATCGAAATGATACGCGGTGACTTTTTCCGGATCTTCGATGAACTGCGCGAGCGGGAAAAGGACTAATAGCGCGGGCAACCACCAGTTGCTGGCAAGCACTTGAAGCCAGGAACGAGAGGGTGGAAAGGCAGGTTGATCAGACTTTTTCGATGACATTCTGCCCGAATAATCCAGACGGTTTCAAAAGAAGTACGGCAATGAGAATAACGAAAGCAATGCCGTCCCGATACTGCGAGCCCTGCGGCAAATAACCGGCGACGAGCACTTCGGTCATGCCCAGCAGAAATCCGCCGGCAACCGCGCCGGGAATATTCCCAATCCCACCCAGCACCGCGGCGATAAACGCTTTGATGCCGGGTTGCAGACCCATCAAAGGATCCACTTTAGGGGTGCGGATCGCAACGAGAATACCTGCCGTCGCTGCCAGGACGGAGCCCAGAACGAAGGTCAGGCTGACAATCCGGTTGATGTTAATTCCCATCAGCGAGGCCGTATCAAAACGGAACGAAACGGCTCGAAGTGCGAGTCCCCATTTTGTGTGCATGACCATGAACCAGAGCCCGATCATCAACAGGAAGGTGACGATGACGATGATCGCATCCACCTTGCCGACAACGACGCTGCCGAGGTGAAACAAATCCGGGTTTGCCTCCAGTCCCGGGATGAGTTGCGGAAAAGCCTGGGGCGATGCACCGAAGAACTGCTGACCGCCGTATTCCAGGAAAAGCGAAACGCCGATGGCAGTGATAAGGGCGGTGATCCGAGGCTGGCCTCTCAGTGGGCGGTAGGCGATCAACTCGATGAGAAATCCGATTGCCGCGCACGCGACAATGCTCGTGAAGAGCACCAGAAAAAATGCCGGCCAGGATGGATGTTCGATGTGATACCAGTGGCTGGAGACATACCAGCCACCCAATGCGCCGACCATATAAATATCGCCGTGCGCGAAATTGATCAGTCGTAGAACGCCGTAGACCATCGTATAGCCCACGGCGATCAGCGCGAGGATCGCACCCCAGGAAACGCCGTTGATGAGCTGTTGAAGAAATTGCTGCATGAGGCCGAGGAATTTGTTTGGCATGCGCTTGCGTCAGATTCGCCAAAGAGCTTGAGAAAAGTGGTGGCATGGGCGTCTCGCCCGAGCATTTTTTAAAAAAACGCGGGCGAGACGCCCACGCCACCCAATCGGTCATGGTTGAATGCTGGCGACGAAGCGCGTCTTGCCACCTTCGATTTTGAGGACGACGATCGGCTTTTGTGCGTTGCGCTCGGCGTCGATCGTCAATAATCCGCTGGCACCGGGGAAGTCTTTGGTGTCGGCTAATGCCTGGCGAATCGCTTTTCCCTTGGTGCTGCCAGCCTTTTGGATGGAGGCGGTCAGTAGATTCATTGCGTCATAGCCGAGAATCGCCATGGCATCGGGAACTTTTCCGTTGTATTTTTTCTTGTAAGTGTCGACGAATTGTTTGACAGCCGGGCGGTCTTCATCGGGAGAATAGTGATTGGTGAAGTAACAACCGTTGACGGCGTCGCGACCAATCTCGAACGTTTTTTCGCTGTCCCAGCCATCCCCGCCCATCAGCGGAATGCCAATCCCTAATTCACGCGCCTGACGGCAAATCAGTCCCACTTCCGTGTAGTAACCCGGGCAATAGATCGCATCGGGTTGGGTGGCCTTTATTTTTGTCAACTGGGCTTTGAAGTCGATATCGCCTTCTCCGTAGCTTTCATCCGCTACGATTTCCCCACCGTTCTGCTTCACGGTGTTCGTGAAAAACTCGCGGAGGCCGACGCTGTAGTCGTTTTTTACATCGTACAGGATGGCGAACTTTTTGAGCTTCAGTTCCTTACTGGCAAAGTTTGCCATCGCCGCTCCCTGGAACGGATCGATAAAGCAGGTTCGGAAGATGTAATCACCGACTTTCGTCACCTTGGGATTGGTGCTGGAAGGGGAAATCATCGGGATTTTAGCTCTTTGGCAGACCGGGGCAGCGGCCAGCGAGCGACTGCTGGCGACCTCTCCAAGGATCGCCACCACACGGTCCTGGGTGATCAGTTTTTGAACTGCAGTGACGGCCTCTTCGGGCTTGGATTGATCGTCTACTACGACAACCCGAATCTTCTTTCCCAACACTCCGCCTTTGGCGTTAATTTCATCGACGGCAAGTCGAATGCCTTCATCCGTGCTGATGCCGAAGGTTGCCGTCCCGCCGGTCAGCGAACCGTACTCCCCGATGACAATCTCCTCGGCCCGTGACACGGCAACGATTGACAACAGAAGCATCGGAATGAATTGGCGAATGCGCATTTGAAATCTCCAAGGAATCGGTGGCTTGTTGGCGATTTTAACGTGCAGGCGATGGAATTACGAATGACGAAATTCGAATTCACGAGGGTGTATCGCATCGGCACGATTGTTGTACGGTGGGCGTACTCGCCCATCGTCCGTGTCACTTGGCAAATCCGTGGGCGAGTACGCCCACCCTACACCGTTGCAACTCTTTTACTTATTCAGTTTGATATACACGCCTTCATCCGTCCACTGCTTCACGAGCAACTTTAAGTCCGTGATCGTGAGGTTCAGTTCCCGGGAGGTATCCACCAGGCTTTCGTAGAGCTTGGCGTCGTTGACTAACTTTCCAGCCGTGCCTTTGCCCTGATCGACTTTCCCGGCAATCGATTGAAATTGTTCGAGCAGCTTGCTTACCTGCAAGAGGCGATCGTCCATCTTTCTGGATAGATCGTCAATATGACCCTGCGTTTTAGTGATCGTGACATTCGCGTTATTCGTGACGGTCGTAAGATTGTCGCCCAGCTTTTCGAGGTTGGTGCTGAACTTCTCCAGATTTGTGCCGACGCGCGTCGCTGAATCCGTGGCGGCGCGAAAATTGGCGATCGATGTCTTTAAATCTTCACGAAGCTTGGGATCGTTGACGGCCCCATCCAGCGAGTCAATCAACTTTCCCGCCTTCTCGGCTTGCAGGCGGAACGTATTGACCGTCTGATCTAAATGTTCGGCAAGCTTGGCCTCTCGAACCTGCTGGACGGTCAGTCGCAATTCTGTGGCGAGCGTTGCAAATTCCGGCGGAATTAAATCAACACCCACAAACTGCGTGGGGATTTTCGCGTGCGAAGCGAGCTTTCCAACCGGCTTACCGTCCGGCACTTCCAGGCTGATGCTTGAACCGCCCCCTACAATTTGCGAGCGAATACGGCCGACGACATTTGCAGGCGGTGGATTACCCGCATCAATCAGGGTTTCGATGATGACTTGTGTCTGGTCGGCGGATCGGCTCAGCTTGCTGATGTTCCCGACGTTGACCCCCAGATAGCTGACAGAAGATCCTGCGCTTAATCCATCGGCGCGGGAAACGTGTAATTCAACGGTAAGTCTTGTCGGTCCGAACCATTGGGCAGGCAGGGCACCGAACTTTAACATCAACACGCCCAGGAGGACTAAGCCCAAAAGTACGGTGGCACCGACCATGAGGTTTTTGCGAAACGGCGACAAACGTCTCCCGGCTAAGATCTTCCACTGCGCGCACCGCAGGTGTTTAATTCCTTGTATTCGCCGGAGGCAGCGGTTGCAAGCGATGCTGAAGGTTGGCACCAGAATCGTTTCTGTCCCCTCCTCTTGGAGAGGGGCTGTCGCATTATTTGGCCGGGTCGCTTGCGACCCGTGTCCGAGGGCTTTGGATAGCCGCTAAACACGGTTCGCAAGCGAACCGGCTAAATAATGCGCCAAGCTCTGTTCCGGGGGAGGGGGACCCAATGCGATTGCCACACCCAAGGCTTGACGGACCCGATGCCTACCCTAAAAATGGTCACTCGTAATACCCGCTCGAAAGGAATCATGGCCTCAGTTGTCGATCACCCGGCGTTGCAACCGCTCAAGCAGAAGTTTCCCGAGATCAAGTTTCTCGTGAAGGAATTTCGCGGCATGGTCACCGTCGTGGTGCCGCGTGAGTCTATCGTTGCGGTTTGCAGCTTTTTACGCGATGAGCAATCCCTTCGCTATGACATGCTCGCGGAGTTGCATGGCGTGGATTATCTCAATTATCCCGGCGCGACACATCGCTTTGCGGTCAACTACGGACTGACCAGCATTTCAAACAACAACCGAATTTGGTTAAAGGTTTTCCTCGACCCGTCGCAGGATACGTCAGCCGGCCATGATGTGCGCGATGAAGACGCCCTGGAGAAAGGCGACCCCGGTCTTAAACTCGGTAGTGTTTGTGGCGTGTGGGCCGGGGCAGAATGGATGGAACGCGAAGCCTACGACATGTTCGGTTTGATCTTTGTCGGTCATCCCGATCTTCGTCGAATTCTGACTTGGAATGGTTACGGTTCATACCCGCTCCGCAAGGATTATCCGTTGCGAGGGATTGGTGAGCGGGAAGATTACAAAATCGTCACGCGCGACAGTGCATGAGGACTCCTTCCCGATTTGCACCGGTATGCATCGGTGACCATGCGCGTTGAAAGTTCCTCCGGGCTGAAATGGGGTCTACAGGAATCGATTTGATTTGCGTACACTAATGGCATGTTTGAGACCCTGCATCAGCGTCGGTATTTGATCCCCTTTAATGCGGCTCGACTGCCGCAACAATTTACGGATGTGCTGGTGATCGGCGGGGGGGTTGCCGGACTTCGGTCCGCGATCGCGGCGGCAGATGCGGCGGTCGATGTGGTGCTGCTCACCAAGGATACCATCGGTGAATCAAACACCTGGTACGCCCAGGGGGGAATCGCGGCGGTATTGCAGCCGTTGGATTCCTATCAGTCTCACGTCGATGACACGGAAAAAGCCGGGGCCGGGTTGTGCGATGATGAGGCGGTCAACATCGTCATTAAGGAAGGCCCGGAGCGGGTGCTTGAGTTGCTGTCGTGGGGCGCGAAGTTCGATAAACAGGTCGGCAATCCGCATGACCTGGCTTTCACACGAGAGGGTGGGCACAGCTTTGCTCGAATCGTACATGCGTTTGGCGACGCGACGGGCAAGGAGTTGGCGCAGACCTTGATCAACACTGTGAGAGGTCGCGAGCGAATCCGAATATCCGAGAAGAGCTTTGCGATCGACCTGATCACCGATGGCAGCGGCGACGATCAAAAATGTCTTGGTGCGATTGCAGTCATTGAAGGTCAAACGCAGATCATCTGGGCGAAGCGGACGATCCTGGCCAGCGGTGGGGCGGGGCAGCTTTATCGCGAGTCGACCAACCCAAAAATCGCGACGGCAGACGGGCACGCGATGGCGTTCCGGGCCGGCGCTACGTTACGGGATATGGAGATGGTCCAGTTCCATCCGACGACGCTGTATGTCGCCGGGGCAAGCCGCGCGCTGATTACGGAGGCCGTCCGGGGCGAAGGGGCGCTTTTGGTCGATCGACATGGAAATCGGTTCATGCCGGCGTATCACGAAAGTGCGGAGTTGGCTCCGCGCGACGTCGTCAGCCGCGCAATTGTCGAGCAGATCCGCAAGACGCATTTCACGCATGTCTATCTCGACGTTCGACATTTGCCCGGCGGGCAATTCCGCGAGCGATTCCCGCAATTGGCCAAATTGCTTGATGAGTTTGATATCGACAGCTCGAAGGATCTCATCCCGATTCACCCGGCGGCTCACTATATGATTGGAGGCGTCGATGTGGATGTGATGGGCCGATCGAGCCTCGCCGGATTGTATGCGGTGGGGGAGGCCAGTTGCTCCGGTTTGCACGGGGCCAATCGGTTGGGGAGCAACTCACTGTTGGAAGGCCTGGCTTTCGGAGCCCGCGCCGGATTGGACGCGGCACAGGCGGCCCAGACCGAGTCCGTTCAATTTCCACTTAAGTTGGAACACAAGATTCCCAAATCAACCAAGACGGAACTGGACATCACCGATGTAAAGAGCAGTTTGCGAAGCTTGATGTGGCGTAATGTCGGAATCGAACGAGTCGGGGAACGCCTGGAGGAAACCCGCGAAATCATTGCCTTCTGGACGCGCTATGTGATGGATAAGACCTTTATGCCGACCGTGCTTGGAGACGCCGCCACCGCCGGGTGGGAGATCCAGAATATGTTGACGGTGTGCGCGCTGATTTCAACTGCGGCCCAAGCTCGCACTGAATCGCGGGGAGTTCACTTCCGCACGGATTACCCGCGCCGGGATGACGCTCATTGGCGCATGCACTTATTATGGCGTCGATTGATGGAGACACCGATTCCACAGCCGATTGCCGCGAAATGAATTGGCTTATTCCCTCCTTTGTCGTTTGCGATTGACCGACCCGCATGGTGTCATCAAGTCGATTTGCAAAGCGCTTTTCAGATCCTGTGTTTCAATAATCGCTCCAAAAAAGAACCCGCGTCGTTCTTGCGAACGACGCGGGCTTTTTTTACAGATCAATCAGCAGTATTCAGGCTTTACGGCGACGACGGCCGAGGACGCCCAGGGCACCGATCCCAAGCAGCGTGAGGGCTGTTGGTTCTGGGATACCGACACCATCGCGGCTGGCGAGTGCGGGATCGTTGAAGGCCGTATCTGCCAGCGGGCTGCCCCATGTTCCACCGGACTTGGTGAACCGCAGGATCGTGTGAGCCCCGGCAGCCAAGGAGTTGGAGGTGTAGGACAAGGTGGCCCCGTTGATACGGGTATTAAAGTTCACCGTTCCAGCGATGTTCGACAGGTTGCTGACCAGGATGGCCAAACCGGGCGAGTTGATCGAGTCGTTTGTGACGGCCGACCAAACCACACCTGCGTCTTCGATCGTCTTCTTGACGCCGTTGAAGGTGATTGTGGTCGGAAGCGAGGCAACGCGACCATTGGCGCCACTCAGGACGGACTTCACCAGTCCACCGCTCTGGCTGTCATTCCAACCGGCCTGGGCGTCAGATTCGTACTGCGCGACCGAGTAGCCAACAACACCGGGATCAAGCAGTTGATAGCTGGATGCACCACGCATCTTGTAGTGGAGTACGAGAGCCTGGAAGTCATCTCGGCTGAGCAACTGTCCGGCCACGGCATTTGAACCGATGTTCGGGCCTGTCGTGTTAAACGTGTTGCCGACGTTCTGAAAGGATGGGTTTGCGAAGTTATTGAATCGGCTGATAAACGGGATATGGGCCTGACCGGCACCCAAGTTCTGGCTGGCGATGGAAAGACGCTGAATCGGCAGAGTGAAGAGAGCCGAGCGAATGTTCGGTGCAGTGCTGTCGCCGTTGACGGGGTTACGGAAGCTGCCATCGCCCGGGTAGAGCGTTTCAGCCGACATGTTTACACCCGTGTTACGGAAGTCCGTAGCAGTGGCGTAGGGGTTGGTCGGTGAATTGCCAGCGAAGAATGTGCTGGTGGCATGCTGAGTCGGATCAGCCGGCATTGGAGCCAAGGCATAGTTGCCGATGAAGCTGGTGCCAGCGAGCTTTCGAGCACCGAAGTTGGTACCCGCGAGCTGGGTAACCAAGTTGGTCGTCCCTGCAATCGCTCCAGTGATCGGCTGGGTACCTTCGTAGTCCGCGAAGACGTACTTCACGGGAACCGCTGCGTTATTGAAAATCGTATTAATGGTGGCAGCGCTGAGGATAACGCCTGCACGCACTTGAACCGCCGTCGTCTTACCGGCGGCCTGCTGGGCAGCCAAAAACGCGGCGATGTCCGCAACGTTGGCGTCGCTCAATGGCGGAGTCTGCACATAGGCAGAGTTAACCGGTGTGTTTACAGCACCCCAGTCAAAAAAGTCTTCGGCCTTCACCGATGAAACCGTTCCGACAGCCAGAGCTGCGGCAACGATTGCCGAGGCCCAACGTTTGGTCACTGGTGAAACGTTCTCACCCCGTCCGTTCATGTTCAGCGCGGAAAACATAATCTCTCCAATCCGGTTAGCGACTATCGACCTGAGTTTCTACCCATTTAAAACAATGCCCAACTGAATCTGACCTGAAAAGTCCCAAATCGTCAGGACTCTTTCGAGTGCAACCCACTCGTTGATTGCTAAGCATACATCAAAAATTCGGCAAGTGACTGCTTATTACCCGTCAAGAAAACAACATCAATTCAACAAGCCATCACTAGGGAACTGCCAAGTCTGCGTTAGCACTCCATCAAGTGAGAGCTAGTAAACCAGATTCAAATTTTCAGGTCAAGAGAAAAATTCGATATAGTCCAGTTTTGTTCAATTTTTATTGAGACTCGCCGAATATCGGCCGTTCGGGCGTCATCAATAATTAATATTTAGGCTGTATGGGTGATCTAGGTAGAACATGTTAAAATGGCATTGATTGGCCTTAAAGAGACCTTTACTCGCAAGCAACTACTTGAAATGTTGATTTTGATAGGTTTTAGGGTTTGATAGTTGGATAATATGGGGTCGAACCCGTGAAACGCATGTTTTACAGCCGCTGCTCGGAGGGTCCGAATAAATTTTCTAAAAATTCCCTGGAAATCGAGTTCAAACCGGCGTGGCCGCCCGGAAATTTGGATGATCGGTCTCTATGGAACCAACTCAAATCAAAGGGTTACCGAATACCGGGGATCGGTATCGCGTCTTCAAACGTGGATTTTAGCCCGCCACCGCGCTGGACGCGGGTAAGTGCGTCTTCTATGCTCGCCCCTATGCCAACCGCGACGCATTTAGCGGCCCACCCAACGCCCGCACGCTATTTAATTACCGGAGGAGCAGGCTTTATCGGTTCGCACTTGACCGAACGGTTGCTCTCGGCGGGTCATTCGGTAACGGTTCTGGATGACTTGTCCACGGGGCGAGAGCTTAATCTTGCTGCCGTCCGAGCTCGGGGAGAACTGCCCTCGCGTTTTCAGTTCGTTCGTGGCTCGGTCGGGCAGGCCGAAACGGTCAACCTGTTGATGAGCCAATGCGACGCCGTATTTCATCTGGCCGCGACGGTGGGGGTGCAGTTAGTTGCCGATGAGCCCGTTCGCACGATTCACACAACCATCCACGGCACGGAAGTGGTTCTGGAGGCCGCCCATCGATTCGGTCGCCCGGTCTTGCTGACCAGTTCCTCTGAGGTCTACGGCAAAGGCACGCGCGTGCCCTTCGGTGAAGATGACGATGTGGTGATGGGCGCCACCCGATTCAGCCGCTGGTGCTACGCCTACAGCAAGGGAATCGATGAATTTCTCGGGTTGGCCTATCATCGGCAATTTGGGCTGCCGGTAACGATTGTGCGGCTATTCAATACCGTTGGCCCTCGCCAGGTGGGCCAGTATGGAATGGTGCTTCCGCGATTCATCGCCGCCGCGCTGAAAAATAAACCGTTGCAGGTCTATGGCGATGGGTCGCAATCGCGATGCTTCTGTCATGTCACAGATGTCGCAGATGCCTTAGTACGGCTCACTGAGCATTCGGCCCACGCGGGGGAAGTGTTCAACCTGGGGAGTGATGAAGAGATCACCATCAACGATCTGGCCCACCGCGTGATCGCGCTGACCGGGTCAAAAAGTGTAGTGGAACACATTCCTTATGACGTGGCGTACGGCCGCAGTTTTGACGATCTGCCCCGTCGTGTGCCGAAGTTGGATCGCATTCGAGCCGCCATCGGATTCTCACCAAAAATGAATCTGGATGAGATCATTTCTTCGGTTATCAAGGGGTTCGATCAGGATCAAGGTTGAAAAATGCGAATTTAAGCGAGCACTTTCGTCACCACTTCTCCCGCGACGTCGGTCAGTCGAAAATCGCGTCCCTGGAACCGGAACGTGAGCTTTTTATGTCCCAGGCCCAATAGGTGCAGAATCGTAGCCTGAATGTCATGAACATGGACCGGATCCTGGATGATGTTGAATCCCAGTTCATCCGTTGCCCCGAGCGTAAGTCCGCGTTTTACACCACCGCCGGCCATCCACATGGTAAATGCCTGCGGGTGATGATCGCGGCCTTTGCTGCGGCCCAGGACCGCATTATTTTCAACCATGGGCGTGCGGCCAAATTCCCCGCCCCAAACGACCAACGTATCTTCCAGCAACCCGCGCGCTTTAAGATCCCTGATCAGTGCCGCGGCGGGTTGGTCGGTTGCGCCGCACGATTTGCGAAGCGAACCCTCGACATCGGAATGATGATCCCAATCCTCATGATATAGCTGTACAAACCGCACCCCGCGCTCGATCAGCCGACGAGCCAGCAGGCAGTTGTTGGCGAACGACGCCGCACCCGGCTTTGCGCCATAGGAATCGAGGGTCGCCTGCGATTCCTGCGAGAAATCAATTAACTCCGGCGCGCTGGTCTGCATTCGATACGCCAATTCAAAGGCATTGATGCGCGTGGATATTTCCGGATCACCGACGGCGTCGAGTCGATGCTGGTCAAGTGAATGGATCAGATCCAGTGAT
>JBBRMF010000024.1:0-33078 GCA_038230975.1 Tepidisphaerales bacterium | reverse complement strand
TGGCCTGGTCGCGCGGCGCGGCGTTCAGGATATTCGCCGCCCCCTCGCCGATCTTCATGAGCGCGTTTGCGCCCGGACCGTCGCCGAAACCCTGGGATTTGAGAAGGTGGTGCTTGTTCCGTCCGGCCAACCCCCGCATAAGCCTAAAAATGAGGCAATTGCGTCGGCTGCCCATCGATTGGCCATGTGTCGACTCGCGGTTGAGGGGGATGGGCTGTTTGAGGTCGATGATCTGGAACTTCAGCGCCAAGGGGCCAGTTATACGATTGATACGGTGCGTGAGTTGCGCGGCAGAGGTTGGCCGGAAGTCCATTGGATGATCGGGGCCGATATGTTGCAGATTCTGCCACTCTGGCACGAACCTGCCGCCCTGCTGGCAGAAACCCGCTTCGTGATTGTCGCCCGGCCGGGCTGGTCAATTGATTGGGAATCGTTGCCCATTCCCTACCGATCGTTGCAAACGCAAGTCGTGACCGCCCCATTGCTGCAAATCAGTGCAACGGACCTGCGCAGAAGAGTGGCCAAAGGAAAGTCGATTGAATATCTGACGCCGCCGAAGGTGGTACGGTACATTCGTGAAGAAGAACTGTATCGAGATCTAAACTCATTCGACGGATCGCAACGCCCTTCACCCTAACCCTCCCCCCATGACTACATGGGGGGAGGGGATCAGACTACATGGCAAATATATTTTTTGGAACTCTTCAGGGACTGAACGATGGAGTTGTGCCCACCGTTGCCACCGCTATTGGAGTCGTTGTCTTCGGTGTCGTTGCTGCCGTGATCGCGGATTTCCTTGGTGGAGTCGTCGGCACCGTGGAAGTGGTCGATCCCTGCGCCACCGGTCACGGAGTCGTGACCAGTGCCGCCGTCGAGGTCATCGTCGCCGGTTTGGCCGTCCAGGCGGTCATTGCCACTGCCACCGACAAGCGTGTCGTTGTCTTCTCCACCGTCGAGTCGATCATCGCCGGCACCTCCGTCGAGGGAATCATCGCCAGCCTGTCCGAGCAGGGAATCCTTGCCGATGTCGCCGGAAAGGGAATCGCTGCCATCCCCACCATCGAGCAGATCATTGCCAGCCCCACCGTTGAGAGAATCGTCACCGGATTCCCCCAGGAGCGAATCCTTGGCGGAGTCTCCGGTGAGGGTGTCGTTTCCTTCGCCACCTTCTTCGAGGTGCGTGCCGCCGACAGAACCGTTTATGTCAGAGATGGAAAGATCGTCGTTCCCCGCCCCGCCGATCATAACGAGATGTTTCACACTGGAGGCTTTAAATAAGGAAACCTGGCCATTGAGATTGACGGCCAGGAATTTGCTCTTCGGCGCGGCCCGCATCACCGTGATCACATCGTTTCCATCCGTGCCGGTCACCGTCAATGTACCCTTGCTCAATGAGGCTGACAGCAGGAGGCGGGATTCCAACGCATTCATTTCAAAGTGATGACTCATGGTAAAAATCTCCTTCTTTGGTCGACGGATTGCTGCACTTATACACTGCATGGTTCTTCGTAGGTGTCCGCTTTAGAGCTTGGGAATTTATAGGTGGCGTGGGCGTCTCGCCCGCGTTTTCTTCAGAAGAAAGCACGGGCGAGACGCCCATGCCACCACTTTTTCCCAAGCTCTTCAGCGAACCCTACGAATGACTAACCAGATCAAAGAATAGCGATTCAAAATGAGAGCACGGTGAGAGGTGCAGATTTTGCAGTCGGTGTAGTGGCATTGGACTGTTCAAGTGTGTTTTTAGCGCAGCGCGTCAATCGCCGTCTTCACATCGCCGGCACGGTTTTCACCCGCCTCGCGCTCGATGACGAGCGGACCGCGATAGCTGACATTGTGAAGTGCCGCTAGAAACCGTTTGGAGCCGACCTGCCCTGTGCCGAAGGGTACTTCTTCGCCCCATTCGATCGAGGGTTTGCTTGACGCGGTCGCGTCTTTCACATGGACATGTTGAATGAATTTCGACAGCACGCCGATCGCTTCGATTGGATCACCGGCACCATACAGAATCATGTTGGCCGGGTCGAAGTTCACACCGACGTTGGTGGCTTTCAGATCGTCCAGAAACTCAACGAGCGACGTGGCATTTTCCTGACCGGTTTCCAGCAACAGTGTGACGCCATCGTTGGCCAGCGCGGTGGTGATTTCGCGGATCCGTTGGAGCATCACGCTATAGCGCGCGCTCCCCTTGGCCGGGACAAACCCAATGTGCGTGCCGATCGATTTAACGCCCAATTCCGCAGTCAGTTTTGAAGCGGAAATAGTTTGTTGTTTGCGGCTGGGCCATAACTCATCGGACAGGTAACCCCCGGTCTGATGAATGCGCTCGATCGTGCTGTAGTCTTCCCCAGGGAAGCTGATCATCGTGGAAGTCAGATGCAGGCCCGAGTTTTGCAAAAGCTGGATTTCGGCCTGCAGCAGTTTGGGTTCAAGTTCGATCAGTGAACCCAAAGCCAATTGAATATGGGATAGGCCAAGTGATTGAACTCCTGCGATGAGGTCCGCCATGTTTTTAGGGCGGAGCGACCAACTACAGACGCCGATATCATGTCCTTGAATTTGCATCGTTCCGTTCCTCAGTTAGTGGCACGAGCATCTAAATACTTGTGCGCGTTCAGGCCTGCTTACTTCCTCTCCCGGTCCTCCGGGGGAGGGCCGGGGCGGGGGCTCTTTTTCGCGGTGGAATAGGCCCCCACCCTAACCCTCCCCCGGAGTACCAGGAGAGGGGATAGAGCGATTAAAGGCGCGTCATCGCGCACGCTTTTTTAGCCTATACCGCGAATCATTACCCGGCCCGCTTTCGTGCGGCATCCCGCAACTTCGTCGGCGATTCTAATTCGACTACGACTCCGCTGGCGATTTCCGAATGGGTTTCAGGGCGAATGACAAAGTGTCGCGCCAATCCCCAAAGGGTGAGATTGATCGGAATGGCCAACATCAATCCCGGCACGCCAAACACTTTGCCCCAGAACACGACGCTGAAGAGGGTGACGGCGGGATGAATTTTAACGGCCCCGCGCATGATCATCGGAAGGATGATGTAAGCTTCAACCGCTTGGATGATGCCGTAGACAATCGCGACTCCTGCCACCGCACCCCCACCGCTCGTGGCGGCGGCAAACAAACCAGCCACCACCGCGGCCACGGCCGGCCCGACGGTGGGAACAATTTCACAGAGCGCTGCGAGCAACGCGAGGGGGGCGGCAAGTTTCAGTCCGATGACGGAGTACCCGATGAGCGAAGCGGTGAAGACGATGCTCATGCTCATCATGGTGGCGATCACCCAGCGTCGCAGCCGGGGGCCGAGGTCCATGAACATCCGGTGGATCTCCATGCGATGTTTCGGCGGGGCCAGCAGCGAGGCCGGACCGATCAATGTTTCCGGGGGTTCGGTCAGTAGGAAGATGGACCCGATGAAAATGAATACCAACCAAAGCAGGATGCTGAGCGTCACATCCGCACTGCGGCTGAACAATTGCTGACCGCCGGTACCGGCGAGAAAATTGCCGACGGTTTTGAATAAATCGCTGACCGTTAAAGCGTCCTTAATACCGAATTTCGAACTCTTGATCTTTAGAAACTCGTCAACCGCTGTTTCGGTTTGCGACCAGTTATCGAATGCTTTCTGAATGGGTTTAGCCAACGGCCAGGAAAGGGCCAACAGCAAAGCGCCAACCGTGGCAATCAGGCTCAATCCCAATACCCCGGCGGCCACTCCGCGCGGGCCGGGGAAAATTCGCATCAGAGGGTTCAAGGGACATGCCACGATCGCCGCCGCCAGCACACCGAGCAGAACGGTTGAGATGGCATTGAAGAAGAAGAAGAAGAGAGCCAAGGCCATGATGCCGATCGTGAGTGCCGTGGCCTGCCGCATCCACACGGGCAATCCTGAGGCTCGTCCGCACGATGCGGATTCCTCTGCGGGTCGATCGACCAATTTTTCACCGTTTAGCTCATCGGACATTTGAACCAGCATACTCGCCAAGGGCGATTGGGGAAGGACTTGGCACTACGGCGCGACTTGACTCACACCGCTGGCAGATAGCCACAGAGTGGAAAGCGCGGAGAGAGCCCAATATTCACATTCCCATCTTTTTGATTTTCTTTCTGCGCCTCCGTGGCCTTTTCTTATCTGACTGTTCTCAGTTGCGCTATAGCGATAACGCCATTGTAAAGAAGGCGGTCCCGAAGGCCCGCCTGCGTCAGTGAAGGAAGTTTACTGCGATCGATTACAACTCACGGCAGCACAATCTTTTGTCCGGTCTTGAGAGAACTCGGATTCAGGCCCGGGTTGGCCGCGGCGATGGCTTTCCACTGCTTGGCGTCGCCGAGTTTTTCGCGGGCGATCTTGTAGAGAGTGTCTCCCTTCTGCACCGTGTAACTCGTTCCGCTAACGGCCGGGGTGACTGTCGCGCCGGTCGTGCCGAATGAAGCGGGTTGCTCCACCGGTTGAACCGCGGTCACCGGCTGAATGGGTTGTTGAGCAGCGACATAGGCTTGGGGGGCCGGTGGCGCTACATCGAGTACGTTGGGTCGCAACGCTCCGCGGTTGGCGGCCTGCTTGTTGTTCGATGATTCACAACCACCTGCCACGAACGCAAGAACCAAAAATCCGAATGCATACTTGTTCATGTGAAGCTCCTATGAGTTAAGTTCAGCCCTCTCGGCTAGTTTCCAATTTTATTATCGGACGCATTTGCCGGAGACTTGAGGGATTCTCCTGACTTCCTCTTCTAATCCTGAGCGAATGTCTATGATCTGGTCGGATGCTCGTAAACTACCTGACACTCCTGTGGGTTCTTCTTGTGGTTGGACTGGTTCTGGCCGGGCTGACGGTTCGGGCGATGGCGATCATACTGCTGCGTCCGCCCCGCATGACCGATGGCCGCGCCGCCTGGCGGTTGAAGCGCCTCAGCCCCGGCGATCTTCGCCTGACCTATTCCGATGTCACCTATGAAGTGCGCGATGAATTAACCGGCGATCGGCTCAAGCTGACCGCGTGGTGGATTCCCAGTTCGCGGGCAGCGGATCGCTGCGCGATTCTGCTTCACGGTTACAGCGACGCGAAAGTGGGCGCGATCGCATGGGCCCCGACGCTGCATGATCTGGGCTTCAATATCCTCGCGCTGGATCTGCGCGCTCATGGGGGAAGCGAGGGAATCCACAGCACCGCCGGATTTTTTGAACGGCACGATGTATCGCAGGTGATTGACCAACTAAGACGTGAGAAGCCCGGGGAAACTCGGCAAATCGTGCTGTTTGGTGTGAGTCTTGGCGCGGCCGTCGCCGCCGCGACCGCCGTGTTGCGGGACGATATCGCCGCCGTGGTGATGGAGTGTCCGTTTTCCGATTACGCGTCGGCCGCCGCCTCCCATGCGAATGTCGTCGGGGCTCCGGGAGGCAGCTTGCAGACGTTCGCGTATCAACATGCCCGGAAAATGGCGCGGGCCGATTTCTCAGCCGTACGGCCGGTGGATCTGATCCCTCAAATTCCTTGCCCACTGTTGGTGATTCGCAGTGAAGTGGATGTGTTTATCAGCAATAACGATGCCGCCCTCGTGGAAGCGGCCACGCGAAGTCGCGGGCAAACCAATGGGCCGACGGTGTATTGGAACGCGGAGAATGCCCATCATGTGGCTGCGTTATATGAGGATCCTGTCGAATACCAGAAGCGATTGGGCGCGTTTTTCCACGCCGCTTTGAAGGACGTCTTGGAGAGTCCGCGTTAGTGCTTGAGAATCAATTCGTGGCATGGGTGTATCGCCCGTGCTTTTTGATGCAGAAGAACGCGGGCGAGACGCCCACGCCACTACAAACCCACCCTCGGTCAAACAGGCGCTTTATCAATCCCAGATTCTCCATAGGTTCACTTTTCCAGCCGTTACAGAACCACCTTCCGAAGAATCTGCGTTGCGTCGGCGTAGTTTGCTCGAATACTCTCCGAGGACGTGCCATCAGGCGGCGATGATGACCAGGGTATCCACTATGTGCATGAAGCGCGGCAACGATTCCTCCGGCAAAAAACCCTGCGCGGGCTGCAACGCTCGCAAGACCCGGCAGTGCGTGATTGAATCCATGGAGCGTCGAACGTTGTTTTCAACTCTCTCGGGGACGGTTTTCAACGATCTCAATCAAAACGGCCAGCGCGATGCGGGCGATCCGGGCCTTGCGGGCGTCGGGCTCTATCTCGACTACAATGCCGATGGAATTTTCAACGCCGGTGAACCTGGCATGCTGAGCGACGCGAACGGAAATTATTCGTTTACCGTCCCCGCCGGGAAAAATTTCGTCATCGGGCAAATCGTGCCTTCCGGATTTACCGCCACGCAGCCCACCGGGGTGCCTGTGGTGGCTGCCAACGTCAACATCAGTCAATCTACCGGTAACCACGCCGAGGTCGCACTGGCGATTGATCCTTCGAATCCGACCCGCGTGTTTGAAGCTTCCATCATCGACATCGAAGGCGCGATGGAGGCCGCTTACAGCTCCGATGGTGGAGCCACCTGGACGCGCTATCGACTGGCGGATGGCACAGATGGGCTGCCGCGCGTCTGCTGTGATCCTGCGGTGGCGTGGGATGCGTATGGCAACCTCTATGCAACCTACATGAACGCCGATGCGACACAGATCATCGTGCTGCGCAGTATCAACGGTGGACAAACTTTTTCGCTGATGGCGACGCTTGGATCGACGAGCATCGACCAATCTTCTATAGCGGTTGGGCCAGGGCAGAATGGTGTTGGCAATACCGTGTGGGTCACGTGGAATCAGGATATCAACGCAACAACGGATTCGATTCAGGTTGCCGGCGCACAAGTCACCGGACTGGGATCGGCTACCGCCTTCTCGACTCAGGTTGCGGTTCCCGGAGGCAATGGTAGCTATGGGGACATTTCTGTCGGACCGCAGGGGCAGGTCATGGTGGTTTATCAGCAAACCAACACCGGCACGGGACCGAGCCAGATTTATACGAATGTGGACCCGGACGGACTTGGTCCGTTGCCTTTCGGGCCGGAGCGCGTTCCACTGACGTCGAACGTCGGAGATTTCGATTACATCCCCGCGCAGGCCCACCGATCGATCGATGCCGAAACAGGTCTGGCCTGGGACCGAAGCGGCGGGGTTCACAACGGGCGACTCTACCTCGTCTACACAGACGCCGTTACCGTAGGCAGTGCGGACACCAACATCTTCGTCAAGTTTTCTGACGACAACGGCTCCGTCTGGAGCACGCCTCTTCGGATCAATGACGACGCTACCAATCGATCGCAATTCCTGCCGCGCATCGCGATCGATCAAACGACTGGAACGGTCGCAGTCACCTGGGAAGATGCACGCAATGACAGTAACAATTTAAAAGGCCAGGTTTTTGGGGCCATCAGCGCGAATGGTGGGCAAAGCTTCTCGGCCAATTTCCAAATCTCCGCCGGAGCATCCAGCGGTGCTGCGGCAGCGGGAGCCTATGACCTTGGGGACTACACCGCATTGGCATTTCAATCCGGTACGTTCATGCCCGGGTGGGCCGACAATTCCAACAGCACCGGCGACAACCCGAACGGGACGCTGCATCAATTGAATGTCTACACCGCCGTCGTGACGGTTCCCCGAGCCGGGCAGTTGGCGGGCAATGGAACGATCGGGGCCACCAATCTGAACTTCGCAGATCACCAAACCGTCGCTCCATTGAACGCCACCGTGGTGGGTCGTTCCATCTTCTACAACAACAGTTTCTATGATGATGGTGATCCCTCTGCAAATGCCGCCGATGATGCTTCAATCGCGCCGGATAAAACAGCGCTGCTTCCCGGGCAGACCGCCACATTTGCGAACTACACCAGTTACGATAAAGGGATCAACGGATTGATAATCGACGTCAATGCCCTGGGCAATCGACAGGCGATCAATGCTTCGGATTTTGTCTTCAAAACCAGTCTGAATGGCAGCACTTGGACGACCGCGCCGGCCCCGAGTTTTATGACGGTACGCCCCAACGCAGGCAACGGGGGTTCGGATCGCATCGAAGTTCTGTTCACCGACTATTCATTGAGGAATGAATGGCTGCAGGTGACGGTCAACTCTGACGCCAACACCGGGCTGGCCACGCCGGATGTCTTTTATTTTGGCAATCTCGTGGGAGGCACGGGGCAGCACAACAATATTGCGGTTGTGAATACCACGGATATAGCCATCACCAAACTCGCCAGCAACGCGGCGGCGACAATCACGTCTATTACCGACTTCAATCGCAACGGGTTGACGAACATTACGGATGTGTCGGTCGCCAAACTCAATAACCAGCATTCGATTCCGTTGTTTACGGCGCCGGTACCCGCACCCAAGCAAGCCTTGGCGAGTTCAACGGTCTTCTCGACAATCACGATTGCACCCACGTCCTTGAAAACCCAGGCACCGGCTCGAAAGAAGAAACGGTTTTTCGAGTGATACGATTTCTAATCGATTTCTGGGCGAATTCATTTTTCGTATAGCCCGGCGTAAATGCCGTTCTATGTGAATTCTCGACGAGTATTGGCGCGTATGGGTGACCCCCGAATTCTTTCAATCTAAATAAACAATCTCAAATGATGCCCTAAAACAACACTCAGAGGGGACAAGTCGGTGGATAACTCTGTGGAAAGATAGGCGGGGATAAGTTTAACGATTGTTCAGGACCGATAACTTGTGTTTGTGAAATCGCGGTCGACTCACGATTGAGGACTAGGATATGACACTGTAAAGTGCGCCCGGTTGCCCTCCACGCTCGTCTGTCTTACTTTATTGATGCTATGCCTGAAACAGAGATTCGAAAAGCCACGATTCTCATCGTCGACGATGAGCAGGACCATGCCCAGGTGATGTGCGAGGCGCTCCAGCGGATCGGTCATCGCTGTGAGGTCACTTACAACCTGGAAGAAGCCACCGCTCGGTTGGCGAAGAAGAAATTCGATGTCGTCGTCACGGATTTGATGATGGATGGCCGTCGCGACGGGTTGGAAGTGCTGCAACTGGCCAAGCGACAATCCCCGCCACCGCCGGTCATCTTGGTGACCGCTCACGGAGCCGTTAAAACCTATAAAGAGGCGATGGGGTTTGGCGCATTCGATTTCATCGAAAAGCCTCTCGATCTGGAAGATTTCCGAGCCCAGGTAAATCGCGCCGTGGAAACCTCGATGTTGCAGCGCCAGAATCAGGTGCTGCAGGAGCAGATCGACACGCAGGCCGGTTTTGAAGGCATCATCGGGACCAGCGAGGCAATGCGGAAGGTCTTGCAAACCGCGCGGCAGGTGGCCGTCAGTGACATTCCCGTACTGGTGCTCGGCGAAAGCGGGACGGGGAAGGAATTGATCGCCCGCGCGATTCACAATCACAGCCGCCGTCGAAAGAATCGACTGGTGGCCCTGAATTGCGCAGGGCTCAGCGAAAATATTCTCGAAGACGAACTGTTCGGGCATGTGAAAGGCGCATTCACCGGCGCTCAAAGCGACCGCGAAGGCCGCTTTGAACATGCGGACCAGGGCACATTGTTCATGGATGAAATCGGCGACATGCCCGCGCCTATGCAGGCCAAGCTTTTGCGCGTGCTCGAGAACGGTGAAGTCGTTCGACTCGGTGCCAACGAACCGATTCAGGTGGATGTACGTCTGATCAGCGCCACCAACCGCAAACTTGCCGAGATGGTCGCCGACCGGCATTTCCGCGAGGATCTTTACTTTCGGATCAAGGGAGTGACGATCGAGCTGCCTCCCCTGCGCGAACGCCGCGAAGATATCCCCGTGCTGATTCACTTTTTTATGAATCAAGCCGCCGAAAAGCATCATAAGAATGTGGACCACATGACCCCCGAAGCACGGCAAGTGCTGCTCAACTTCGGCTGGCCCGGCAACGTGCGTCAACTGAAAACCGCCATCGAGAACATGGTCGTTCTCTCCACCGACGGCGTGCTTGACGTCGACACGCTCCCGGCCGATATCCGACCCATCAATCCCGTGACTCCCGGAGCGTTACCGCAAATCGGTGGCATCAGCCTGGAAGAACTCGAAAAGGAAGCGATCCGCAACACACTCAAGCTGGTTCACGGCAATCGCGAGCAGGCCGCCAAGATCCTCGGGATCGGTGAAAGAACGCTCTATCGAAAAATCAAAGATTACGGGTTTGCGGATATTAGTGACGAATGAAGTCGAAGAAACGTGGAAAAATCGAACATGCCCGACCAACCCCTCCCCTTTCGCATCGGTCACGGTTATGACCTGCACCGCCTCCAACCTGGGGGCAAGCTGTTGCTGGCCGGCATCGTTGTATCCGAGCTGATCAGTCCCATCGCTCACAGCGACGGCGATGTCATTCTCCATGCCCTCGTCGATGCGATGCTCGGTGCCATGGGCTGGGGCGATATCGGTGAACATTTTCCCGATACGGATGTAAAGTGGAAAGGTGCTGCCAGCCGAGTGTTTGTCGAAACGGTTTACGCACAAGTTCGCCAGGCCGGATATGAATTGCTGAATCTGGACGTGACGTTGCTGGCCGAACGCCCTAAAATAAAACCCTTCAAACCCGCGATGTTGGCATCATTGCGGGAAATGTTCGGCTCCGATCAGATCGCGGCAAACGTGAAGGCCGGTACCAATGAAGGCTGTGACGCAATCGGCCGTGGCGAGGCGATTGCGGCCCACGCGGTGGTGATGTTGAAAAAGACGTAGTGGTGGCATGGGCGTCTCGCCAGTGCATTTTCTTAGGAATGAACAGCACGGGCGAGACGCCCATGCCACCCAAAAACCAACTGGTGAATCAAGGATTTCATGTCTCTGCGCATATACAACAGTTTGACTCGTAAAAAAGAATTATTTCACCCGGTGACCCCCGGCAAGATCGGGATCTACCTCTGCGGGCCAACGGTTTATAAACCGCCGCACATGGGGCATATGGTCGGCCCGGTGATTTTCGATGCGGTCAAGCGCTATCTCATGTACAAAGGGTTTGACGTGACCTGGGTCGTCAACATCACGGATGTGGATGACAAGCTGATCCAGGCGGCTGAAGAAGAAAAAACCAGCATGCCGTTGCTGGCCGAGAAGTACGCGAAAGACTATTTTGACTGCCTGGCATTGCTCGGGATCGACACGATCGACAAGACGCCGAAGGCTTCTGAGCACATGAGCGAAATTGTCGCAATATGTCAGGCGCTGATCGACAAATCATTTGCTTATGCTTCGAACGGGAATGTCTGGTTCGATGTGACGAAAGATCAGGATTACGGCAAACTCTCAAATCGCCGAATCGAAGAGTCCGAGGCGGGTACGAGAACTCTGGAAGGCACAGGCAAGAAAAATCCCGCCGACTTCGCGCTGTGGAAAGCTGCGAAGCCGGGCGAACCGATGTGGGATTCACCGTGGGGGCCCGGCCGGCCGGGTTGGCATATCGAATGCTCGGCGATGAGCATGAAGTATCTCGGTGAAACCTTTGACATCCACGGCGGGGGCATGGACCTGATGTTCCCGCATCATGAAAATGAACTGGCCCAAAGCGAGTGCTGCACCGGCAAAACTTTCGTCAATTACTGGATGCACAACGGTCTGACCCGCATCAAAACCAAAGTCGCCGGCGGCGATTATGAGATGGTCAAGCAAAGCAAAAGCCTTGGCAATGTCATTGATGCCCGCGAATTGATCGTGGAAAATTCGCCGGATGTCGTGCGATACCTTTTACTGAGCACGCACTATCGCTCGCAAATTGATTTCAGCGATGTGGTTCTTGCCTCGTGCAAAAAAGGTCTTTCTACGTTTCATCGATTGTTCGATCGGATCGAGCGTCTTACCGGTCAACCGCTGCCGGAGAAGGGCGGCGACATGGATGGCGCTTCGCGCGATCTGCTCGAGGTCACCGCCGTCACGGAGTTTGTGAAATTGGTGCTTTCCTTCAAGATGAAATTCCTGGAGATGATGGACGACGACTTCAACACTGCCGGTGCCATCGCCGTGCTGCATGAATTGGCCGGGGCGACGAATAGCTTCATCGAATCGAGCGGTGTCGAACGAACCAAACACGCCGAAACCCTCGCGAGCGTGGCCGCCGCCGCGCTCACCACCCGCAACCTCGGGCAAGTACTCGGACTCTTTCGCCATCGACACGAACCTTCAAGGGAAGACGGCGGACTGACCGACGGTCTGATGAAGCTCCTGATCTCCCTGCGCAACGAAGCCCGGGCTACCAAGAATTTTGCCTTGGCAGATACCCTCCGCAAAGGCCTGACGGCGCTCGGCGTAACTCTCGAAGACCGCCCGGATGGCACCGGCTGGAGGAAAGAATAGAGGGATGTCAGTGGTCAGTGGTCAGTGGTCAGTCGTCCGTTGTAAATACATTTAGGTTTCTTATCGCCTCCGCCCGGAATTCCGGGGGGAGGATTAGGGCGATGGGACTTGAGCCTTGCCTACAGCCAACTGACAACTGACCAACCCATGCGAATCCTCGGCATCGATCCTGGCCTGCGGCTGACCGGTTACGGCGTGATCGATTACAAACCCCTGCGCCCCGTCCTCATTGATGCCGGCGTCATCCGTCTCCAGGAAAAAACCTCCATCGCCTCCCGGCTTGTCGAGCTGGAGACCGAACTTCTATCGCTCTTCGAGGAACATAAACCGGATATCTGTGCCGTGGAACAACTGTACGCCCACTACAAACACCCGCGCACTGCGATCCTGATGGGGCATGCGCGGGGTGTGATTCTGTTGGTAGCCGCGCGTCGGAATGTGCAGACCGAGGAATTTGCCGCCAACCGCATCAAGCAATCCGTCGTCGGTCATGGCCATGCTGGTAAATTGCAGGTGCAAAAAGCGATTCAAGCATTGTGGAATCTAAAGGAACCCCCCGAGCCCCCCGATGTCGCCGATGCCTTGGCTGTGGCACTCTGCTGCGGAAGATATGTCGCGATGAAACGAGCGACTGGCCCGTGAAAAATGCAATACGATTTAGCCACAGATGAACACAGATCAGCACAGATTAAATACAAATACAAATGAATTTGAATTGAATTGATCCGTGTTCACGGCGCAATCCGGGCTTCTTTGCTGAGATCGATCCCTGGCCGGTATTCGGCCTTGATGCTGGTGGTGGCTGCGGATCGCACCCAATCCAGGTAACCAAATCGCCAGAGATACGCAAAGCCAACCATCAACGTGCCAAAGAAAAAGAGCATGTCGACCAAGGCTGTTTGACGGATGGCAAACGCGCCTTCCGGGCTGTTGGCCGCATTCCCATAGGCCACGGCCCACGGGTAAAACAGGGCCACTTCCACGTCAAAAATCAAGTAGACCAGCGCGACGATGTAGAAGCGCAGATCAAACTGCACCCAACTGCTGCCGATGGAGGGTTCACCGCATTCGTACACGGCGGATTTTTCGGCGTTCGGTACGTGCGGGCGAACCAGCGCCCCGACCACGAGGTTGATCAAAACGAATACCGCGCCAAGTGCGACGAAAATAGTGATGGTGAGTAGCAGTTCCATAATGGGTTTCCTGAACCAGCCCGATTGTAATGATGGACCGCCGGCATTCAAGTGGCATGGACACCCCTGCCCATGGGTTGCGGTACTCCGCACAAACAGCAAGAGCGCAGTGGTCCCCTTTGTAGATCGGTAAAAGATCGCTGCGCTCTTGCGGATTCGATCCGAGTACGGGTCGAAATCGCGGAATACCGCGAACATGGACAGGGATGCCCATGCTACTCAAATACCAACCACTACTGCGGGATACCCGTTAATTCCCACTTCGGTTCATAATGCCGGGGATGATGCGCGAACTGTCGCGTCACAAAATCCGCGTGTCCATCCAGAAAAACGACGTTCCCGCGTGCCGCCGCCGCCGGTACCACATAACTGCCGCTCAACGCTTTGTACGTGCAAAGTGGTTGTGTAATCGACGCCGAGCGTTGATTCTTACGGTCATGTCGCACCGCCAGAAGATTCGGCGTTCGCATCGCACCGTTACCATCATCGATATTGCTGTCGTCCTCTTCGTAAAATATGATTTTATCCGACGCCGTTCTCACTTCCACGATATTGGTGGCCACATCAAATTTGTCGTAATTTGCGTGCGGCGCAGACCCGTTTTCATTCGGATCCTGGAACGGACCTTTCTCGCCAGGTTCCCGCAAGTTCATGCGGCTGTTCATGACATAGCTGTAGGGATATCTGTTTCCATCATAAAATCCGTGCGCATTAAAATCATCCGTCGGGCAGATCCAGACTTTCTTATTGAATTGCCCCATCTCCCGCGCGAACGCTCCCGTCGAGGGATTCGCCGTCGCAATCGGCAGCCAGATGATGAAGTCGTATTCCTTGGACGGCCCACCATACGGTGCCGATCGAGGGAACCGCCCCTTATTCGCCGAGGTGTACATGATCATCATCGTGCCAAGCTGCTTCATGTTACTGAGACACGCCACCCGATTGGCATTTTCCCTCGCCTTGCTGAGTGCCGGCAACAGGATCGAAATCAGCAGCGCGATAATCCCTATCACCACCAGCAATTCAACCAGCGTGAACCCAAGGGCGGATTTCAAAATATATCGCCTTCTGCGGACGCAATCGTTTGTGATCATAAATATTCCTTTCCAAGCGGAATCAACTTGAGATGACTTGACCGAATTTGCGGTCACTGAGCATACTAAGAATATTCGACTGAAATTGACAGAGAAAACCCGCAAAACTTTGGACATTTCCGCCCCGTCAAAATGTCGGCGGCATTCGCACTTCGTCGCAGAGCTCGATCCGTCTAATGCTGATTATCTCCATCTTTTTGCGAATGGTACGGAATCTGCACAAAAGCATCTACGAATGACGATGTGAATCTTCATTTGAACGCGTAAGTGGTGACAATTCCAAATGTTGCTTGAACGGATAATCGTATGATCGCCAGAATCCCACTCTGCTGTACTTCTCAGGCGTTTCACTTGCTCGCGAGCCAAATTCCCACGATGAACTCACCTGATGCAATGCTGCAATGTGCATGCGCGATAGCCATGCACCAGAATCCAGAATTGGATCCTGCTTCCGTGGATTCGGCTCTACAGAGACACACCGATACGATTCGCTCCCGGGTACACGGCGACCAACCACAGGCCCTGCTGGCCCATCTGCACGACTATCTGTTCGACGAGCAACACTTCTCCGGAAACAAGCTCGACTACTACAATCCCAAGAACAGCTACCTCCCCAGTGTGCTTGAATCCAAGCTCGGTTTGCCCATCACGCTCAGTATGGTCTACCGAATGATTGCCGAACGTCTGGGATTCCGCAGTTGGGGCGTGGGATTGCCGGGTCATTTCATGGCCGGGATCGAAGTCGAAGGAAAACCTTTGCTTATCGACACTTTCGCCAGTGGTCGCATTCTCACCCCTTCCGAAGCCCACGACCGTATGAAAGAAATCTTCGGCCCGGAAATCGAATGGACTAATGACCTGCTCAAACCCGCCTCCAATCGGCACTGGCTGACACGGATGCTGCAAAACCTGCTCAACATCTTCAGTACCTCCGGGCAATATGAAAACGTCGCGGCAATGCTCGAGATGGAAATCCTCCTCTGGCCGGAACAAACCCGTCTGCAGCGCGACCTGGCGTTGGTTCTGGCCCGCATCGGCCTTTCCCAACCCGCTTCCGCCTGGCTCGAACGTTACCTCGGCAGTAACCCGGATGATCCGCAAACCGATGATCTGCGGCAGTTGCTCGATGTTTTGACGACTTGAGTGCAAAACTCGAAATCTGAAATCCGAAACCCGAAAAAAGCTCGAAGTTTAAAAACCAAAATTCAAAACGAATGCCGTTCCGATCTTTGGTTTTTGAACTTCGAGCTTTTTTCTAATTTCAGATTTCGATTTTCAGATTTCCATCACTCATTTTCTAAAATAAGCCTGAAGAGGCTTCACGCCCCACTCCTCGGCCCGGATCGCGTCGATTGCCCGCACCGCGGCGCTCGCGGCCGTCATCGTGGTGATCATCGGAATCTTATTCAACACCGCCATCGACCGAATCTTTCCTTCATCGGTCTGCGGCCCCTTTTTCGTGGGGGTATTAATGATAAGTTGAATCTGTCCGTTCTTGATCAGATCGTTGATATTAGGCCGTCCCTCCGCCATTTTACTGATCTTCGTCGCCGGGATGTCATTCTGTTGCAGCACCTTGAACGTTCCGCTCGTGGCGATGAGATTAAACCCACCCGCTGCTAATTTTTTGGCAACCGGCACGACCGCTTCCTTATCGCCTTCACGCACGCTGATAAACACATTCCCCTTCACCGGCAGCACCGTCCCGGCCGCGATCTGGCTCTTGGCAAACGCGGTGGGGAAATCATCATCAATCCCCATCACTTCGCCGGTCGATCGCATTTCCGGCCCAAGAATCACATCCACGCCCGGGAATTTTGCGAACGGGAAAACCACTTCCTTTACACTCGTATGCTTGGGCGGTGGAAGTTCCTGCACACCCAATTCATCAAGTGATTTGCCGGCCATCACCTTGGCGGCAATCTTCGCCCAAGCCACGCCGGTCGCCTTGCCGACAAACGGCACCGTACGGCTGGCGCGCGGGTTCACTTCAATCACGTAAATCTCGTTGTCCTTGATCGCATATTGCACATTCATCAACCCGCGCACGCGAAGCGCCTTGGCCAAATCACGGGTCTGAGCTTTCAATCGCTCGATGATCTCCTGCGACAACGAATACGGCGGCAATGAACAAGCCGAGTCCCCGGAGTGGATGCCGGCTTCTTCGATGTGTTCCATGACCCCGATCACCACCGCGCGCGGAATACTCGTCCGAAGCTTCAAGCCGGAAGCGGAAGCCGCGGGCGACGCACCGGGTTCTTTTCGTTTTTCGTCGTCATCGCGCGGGGAAGAACCCGGTGCGTCGGCTACGCCTTCCGCTTCCGGCTTGGGATCAAAATCCGCCAGACAATCCACATCCACTTCGATCGCAGAATCGAGGAATTTATCGACGAGGATCGGCGCATCAACAATCGTTGATGCTTCAACCGCGTTAGCCATGTAATAATTCAACTGCGCTTCATCGCTGACGATTTCCATCGCCCGCCCACCGAGCACAAAACTGGGTCGCACGAGCACGGGGTAACCGATGCGCCTGGCGATCTCGCGCGCTTCACTCACGCTCCGCGCAATGCCATTCTCCGGCTGCTTTAACCCGAGCTTCTTCAGCAAATCCCGGAACTGTTCGCGATCGCCTGCCGCATCGAGTGATTCAACGGTCGTCCCGAGAATCGGCACGCCGGCTTCCTGTAAACCTTTCGCGAGATTCAACGGGGTTTGACCGCCGAATTGCACGATGACGCCTTGCACCAGATTCTTCGATGTCGCCTCCCCAAACGGCCCGCCATTCACTCGCTCGCAAATGTTGAGAATATCCTCATGCGTCAACGGCTCAAAAAACAGAAGATCGCTCGTGTCATAATCCGTCGACACCGTCTCCGGATTCGAGTTGATCATCACCGATTCAATCCCCAGTTCCTTCATCGCAAACGCCGCCTGCACGCAGCAGTAGTCGAATTCGATGCCTTGGCCGATGCGGTTTGGGCCGCCGCCGATGATGATGACTTTGGGGCGGGGGGTAAGGCGGATTTCGTCTTCGCAGGCAATGGTTGCCTGAGTTGCGTTCGAAAGGACCGTGTATGGTGTTTCATACGTCGAGTAGTAATACGGCGTGGACGCTTCGAATTCGGCGGCGCAGGTGTCAACGAGTTTATAAACGGGTTGGATGTCCTGCGACTCACGAAGCCGCCGGATGTCCATGGGCGTGGGGGTCGCGACGGTGCGGGGCGTGCCTGTCCCTGTGCCGGGAAGCTCATGGGGCAGAACTTTGTAGGTTATGACTTTTACGGCCGCGACCGCCGCGACCGCTGCGAGTTGAACATCGCTGTAACCCAATTGTTTCGCGCGGCCCAGAATCGCGTGAACCCGCCTTTGCGTCATCCCCATGTCCCCCGTGGCCATCCCGGCGGCTTCCGTCGTAATGTCCTTGGCCGCCGCCACCAGTTCATCCTCGAATTCCACCAACTCCCTCATCTGCGCCAAGAACCACCGATCGATCCGCGTCAGTTCATAAATCTGATCCAGCGTCCACCCCATCTTCAGCGCGTAGCGAAGGTAATACAGCCGTCCCTGGCTCGGCACCGCCAGTTTCCGCCGCAACTTTTCCGCGGGGATGGGCCATTCGTGATCGAGCGATTCGCCTTGCGTGGTTTTGTCGGCGGCATCGGTGGCATGGGCGTCTCGCCCGTGCTCTTTTTTTTCCACCGCTGGCGAATGCACGGGCGAGACGCCCATGCCACCGCGTTGGGCATTCAGCCATTTGTCGTATTTATCCAGCCCGAAGCCGAAGCGCTTGACCTCCATAGAACGGATGCCTTTTTGCAGGGCTTCTTTGAATGTACGGCCGATAGCCATCGCTTCGCCGACGCTCTTCATCTGGGTGGTCAGCGTTTCATCCGCATCGGGGAATTTCTCGAAGGTCCAGCGCGGAATCTTGATCACGCAATAGTCGATCGTCGGCTCAAAACAGGCGCTGGTGTAGAGGTCCCATTGTTCCCTCTCCTGGTACTCCGGGGGAGGGTTAGGGTGGGGGTCTTTTGTTTCTGATTGCGCAACTAAAGTAGATGATGATCCCCCACCCCGGCCCTCCCCCGGAGTACCGGGAGAGGGGGAAATACGGCGGCTCGTGATATAATTCGGAAGTTCATCCAGCGTGTAACCCACCGCCAGTTTCGCCGCGAGTTTGGCAATCGGGTACCCGGTGGCTTTTGACGCCAGCGCACTCGATCGCGACACGCGCGGGTTCATTTCGATGACGATCATTTCCCCGGTATCCGGGTTGATGCCGAACTGGATATTGCTGCCGCCCGTTTCCACACCCACCGCTCGAATGATCGCAATGCTCGCATCGCGCATCTTCTGATATTCTTTATCCGTGAGCGTTTGAATCGGGGCAACCGTGATGCTGTCGCCGGTGTGGACACCCATGGCATCGATATTTTCAATCGAGCAGATGATGACGACGTTGTCGTTTTTATCGCGCATCACCTCCATCTCGTACTCTTTCCAACCGATTGCCGACTTCTCGATGAGCACTTCGGTAACCGGCGACGCATCGAGCCCGCGCGAGACGATGGTCTCAAATTCTTCGATGTTGTACGCAATGCCCCCGCCCGTACCGCCGAGCGTAAAAGCCGGGCGAATAATCAATGGCAACCCGATATCCGTCAGCACCTTGCGCGCATCATCCATGTTATGAACCACGCCACTGCGCGGCACATTCAAGCCGATCTTGATCATCAGGTCTTTAAACACCTGTCGATCTTCACCGCGATGAATCGCATCGCGATCGGCACCGATCATCTTCACGCCATACTTTTTGAGAATGCCCTTGTCGAAACACGCCATGCCCGTGTTCAGGCCGGTTTGCCCACCTAGCGTGGGCAACAGCGCATCGATTGGCGTGCCGTTCGATCGCTCGTACTCTAAAATTTTCTCGACGGTTTCCGGTGTGATCGGTTCGATGTATGTCGCATCGGCGAACTCCGGATCGGTCATGATCGTGGCCGGATTGCTGTTGATCAGCACGACGCGATACCCCTCTTCGCGCAGCGCGCGGCAAGCCTGCACGCCGGAGTAATCGAACTCGCACCCCTGCCCAATCACAATCGGGCCGGAACCAATAATCAGAATCGTGTGGATATCAGTGCGTCGTGGCATAATTATTTCGTTCAGGACAACCGGGTGAAATTCCGCGTACTCTAGCGATCTGCTTCGGTTTTTCCAATGTTACGCTTCGTGGAAAACGAGTGGGAAATGACGACGGATAAGTGACGAATGACGAAATCCGAATGACGAATCAATGACGAAACCCGAATGACGAAAAAATATTGGAAGAAAAACCTGCGAATCGATCGACCGTTTTTGTTTGGATCATTCGTCATTTGAGCATTCGTCACTGATTCGTCATTCGGATTTCGTCATTCGGATTTCGTCATTCGTCATTTTCTCCACCGCCTTCCCGCCTTATGCTCAGCCGCGACATGACCCCCATCGTTCTCCACCACGGCCTGTTCGGTTTCGGCGACTTCAAGCTCGGCCCCCTGCAGATGTCCTATTTCCGCGGCATCGACGACGCAATCGCCGCGCGCGGCCACCCTTTAATCATCGCAAAAGTTCATCCCACCGGCAGCGTCGCGCTGCGCGCTCAGCAACTCAAAAATATTCTGCTAAAACAAAGTAACAGCCAGAACGTGATCATCATCGCCCACTCGATGGGTGGCTTGGATGCGCGGCATATGATCACCCACCTCGGCATGGCCGACCGCGTTGCCGCGCTGGTCACCATCAGCACTCCGCATCGCGGCAGCCCTTACGCCAACTGGGCGCTTGAAAATGTCGCGAATCGCGTTGGTCTGCTGCAATTTATGAAATCACTGCAGATTGATTCGGGTGCCTTCGCCGATTTAACCACCGGGCATTGCGCGCGGTTCAATGAAAGAACGCCGAACATGCCGCAGGTGAAGTATTACTCGATCAGCGCCAGTCGCCCGTGGACGCGCGTGCCGCTGTGGGCCATTCATTCCTGGCGCGTCGTCAACGCCGCCGAGGGCCCGAATGATGGGCTGGTCTCCGTCACCAGCGCCACCTGGGGCCAGCATCTGGACACTTGGCCGGCCGACCACTGGCACACAATCAACAAGCGATTCGTGCTGGAACTGGAAAATAAAACCGGCGATATCGCGCCGTATTATCTGCGGATGCTGGATGTCGTCGCGCCGATGTGAGTTCTTCGTAGGGTCCGCTTTAGCGGGCGGAAACGTTCCTAACGGAGAAACAGTCCGTCCGCTAAAGCGGACCCTACGAACGACAAAATCAAATCCGCTCCACCAAACTGAAAAACGATAATCTGATAGAGTGTCTCCATGCCTTCGATTCAATTTGCGATAGTCGCCAGTACGTTAAGCCAAGATCCGCGCGAAGTCCCGCAGCTTTCCCGCGAAATGGGATTCGCCGGCTTACAGTTCGATGCCTATGGCTCAGCCTTGCGAATCCCGGATTTAAGCGGCACCGGCCGTCGTGAATTTCGGCAAGTGCTCGCGGCTCAAAACCAGCAACTGGTCGGTCTGCGTCTCGATCTGGGCTCCAAAGGTTTTGGCCCCGGCGCGGATGTCGACCGCCTGCTGAACGGTTTGGATCGCGCGCTTGAATCCGCGGTAGGATTGGTGGCCCCGCTGGTGTGTATTGATCTGGGCCCGTTGCCTGAACCGGAGAGAATGGCGACACCGCCGCCCAAAATCACCTCGAAACAAGCGGGTATGATTTTGCTCCCGGAATCTTTCGCCGTTCCGCCCGCCGAGCCTGATTCAGGCAACCCACCGCCCGACCCCGCTTTTGTATCGCAAGTGGAAGCCGCGCTCGGTGAGCTTGGTGAATTGGCCGACAGGTACAGCGTGGTGCTCGCGTTCCGCACGGATCTCTCCAGCTTTGCCGCGATCGACCACACGTTGCGCCGCGTTCACTGCCCCTGGTTTGGCGTCGATCTCGATCCGGCTGCCGCGCTGCGCGATGAATGGTCGCTGGATGAAATCTTTTCGCGCCTCGGTTCCCACATCCGCCATGTGCGCGGCCGCGATGCGATCGGTGGCGTCAATCGCCGTACAAAACCGGCGATCATCGGTCGCGGTGATATCCAGTGGGATCAACTTCTCGCCAATCTCGATGCCGCCGCGTATGCCGGTTGGATCACGCTCGAACCGTTGGAATTACCCGATCGATCCATCGCGGCAACGCAAGGCATGAAACACCTGCAGGCACTCTCGTAGTGGTGGCATGGGCGTCTGGCCCGTGCTTTTTTCTACCCGATAAAACGCGGGCGAGACGCCCACGTCACGAGCGCTTCGCAAACATCGTTTCCATCACCAGATATTCCGTCAGACCCATTCCCAGTTGCGTATAGGTTTGTTGTCCCGCCTGATTGTGCTGCTCGACATACAGCCGCAATCCCGCCGCTTTGCTCTCATTGGCCAGTTTTTCCACATGCCGATAGATCGCGCTGAAAACCCCTTTTCGGCGAGCCTGCGGATGAACGTACACACTCTGAATCCACCAGATATCTCCGTTCCGCCAATCGCTCCATTCCAGCGTCAGCATCAACTGACCGACCACCACGCCCTCCACTTCGGCGACAAAATAGCGCGCTTTGTTTTCGTCTTCCAATCCCGCGCGGACGCCAGCGGCCAGTACGGTTGGATCGAGCATTAAATGTTCAGTCTCAAGAGCCATCGCCGCGTTAAAAGCGGTGAGGGTCGGGGCATCAGACAAACGCGCGCGGCGGATGGTGGGTTCCATAACTGAATGGATAATGCCGAAGGACGAAACCTGCAAATGATTCGACGTGCGTGCCTTCGGCACTGCCGCTAGAAAATGCTGACTCCCTCTCAAAACAACTCCGGTTCCGCGCCATCCTCCACCTTCGGCACAAACCGCAACCCCAAATGCTCATACGCCGCCTTCGTCGCCTTGCGGCCCTGGCGGGTGCGCGTCACCAACGTGGTCTGCAATAGAAACGGTTCGATCACATCCACCAGCGTGTCCACCTCATCGCCCATGGTGGCGGCTACGGCCTCAATCCCCACCGGCCCGCCTTCGTACACTTCAATAATTGTCCGCAGAAACTGCCGATCCTGCTCATCCAGCCCGCGGTCATCGATGCCTTCCAACTGCAGCGCCAGCTTGGTGACCGGCAGCGTTAATATTCCCTGGGCCTCCACAGCGGCATAATCGCGCACCCGCCGTAACAGCCGATTGGCAATGCGCGGCGTACCCCGACTTCGCCGGGCAATTTCAACCAATGCGGGTTCTTCGGCTTCCAACTTCAACAGCTTCGTATTCGCGTGAATAATCTCATACAGCGCTTCAGGCGTATAAAACTCGATGTGATTCTGAATGCCAAATCGACTGCGCATCGGCCCGGTCAGCAAGCCGATTCGCGTCGTCGCCCCGATCAGCGTGAACGGTGGCAACGGCATCGTGATCGTTCGGGCGTGCATCCCCGCATCGATCGTCACATCGACTTTGAAATCCTCCATCGCCGAATACAGATATTCTTCCACCGCCGCCGGCAGACGATGGATCTCATCAATGAACAGCACATCGCCCTGCTGCAACTTCGTGAGAATGCCCACCAGATCGGCCGGCTTGCTCATCGCCGGGCCGTTGCTGACATAAACCTGCGCCTTCATCTCATTGGCGATCACATGCGCGAGTGTGGTTTTCCCCAAACCCGGCGGGCCATGCAGCAGTGTATGCTCTACCGGTTCTTTGCGACCCTGCGCAGCTTTCACCGCGATCCCCAGTTTGCGAATCAACTTTGGTTGACCGATGTATTGCTCAAATCGCTGCGGGCGCAACGCGTAGTTGAAATGATTCTCTTCTTCACCTTGTGCTTCACCGGACAAAATACGCTCGCGAGCCATGCGGCCTATTGTCGCAAACGACGTGAACATCACAAGCGCATACGCAGCATCTCACGCAAAAGCAGGTCGGTATTCTTCGCCTCCGGATTGGATTGCTTCGCCCGCTCCAAAAGCCGTTCTGCATCCGGCCGGCGCTCGCCCATCGCCATCAGCGCCAGAATCGCATCTTCTTCAGATGATGGCCGACGACTCGACGCCGCCACCGTTGCCTTCATGCCATACCCCGTCGCAAACGCCTTCAACTTGCCCGACAATTCCGCGACGATTAATTCCGCTGTCCGCTTGCCGATGCCATTGAGACCGACGAGAAATTTGCTGTCCTTCGACTCGATCGCCATCGCGATTTCACCGACAGGGACGGTCAACGCCTTGAGTGCCGTTCTTGGACCGATGCCTTTTACGGTGGTGAAAAGATTAAAAAATTTACGATCTTCCGGCCGCATGAACCCGATGAGTGTCGGCTCCATTCCGCCTCGACTCGGATCGCCGCTCAGGTAAAAGAGAGTGTGCAGCGTCAGCGTTTCCCCGCGACTCGATTGAAGTTCGGCGATGTCCGATGCCGGCACGAGCAATTCATAGAGAATCGGCCCGGCCTGCAGGTGAATGCGATCTTCGTCAACGCGGCGGAGCTCGCCAGTCAGTGCTGAAATCATGCTCCGGGCAGTATACACGAGCGAAGACTTTCGTCCCCTCCCCCAGAAATAGGGCTCTTCGACTTATTTAGCCGGTTCGCTTGCGAACTGTGTTTCGCGGCCCTTCGATGCCCTCGGACACGGGCCGCAAGCGGCCCGGCTAAATAAAACGACAACTCCATTATCGCAGGGGATAATGCCCGCAATTCCCTTGCTTGATTGAACCTCGCGCGGGTACGCTAAACACCCGTACGTTCCCGCCGGCTATTTTAGGAGATACTGATGCGCTCGATATCCCGTCCATTCTGTGCGGCGTTGGCATTCTCCGTTTGTCTCTTACTCTCCACCGCTGCCCGCCGTGCGCCGGCCGGGGGTTCCGCCACCCAGCCGGTCGATATGATCGCGACGAACGATCTGCTCTGCGTCGGCATCTGGGATGTACGCCCCACCGGCGGTGAAACGCTCAAAACCGTGCGCGTTGACGAGCAGGGAAATATTTCACTGTACTACGTCGGCCAGCTGCGCGTCGCCGGCAGATCCTTCGAGCAAGCCGAAAAGGAAATCGGTGATGCGTACCGCGCGAGCAACCAACTGCAGAACGCGATCCCTTCCATCAATCGCTTGGAGACGGGGAAATCAGTATCGATCTCATCCGGCCCGATCGCGGTGGATGATCGCCTGAGCGTGCGCATCTTCGATCTGGTTCCGGATATCGAAGAATGCCGTATTCTAAAAGTGAGCGAAGGCGGCAAAGTCGGGCTGCCGTTGCTCGGCCAATTCAAGATGGCCGGCCTGACCGAGGCGGATGCTGAAATCGCCATCGCCAGGGCATTCGAGCAGCAATTTGAACTGAAGAATATCCCCGTTTCCGTGCTGCGCCTTGGCCCGAAGCAACAAACGGAACCGACCACCGTTGGCGATGCCAATGCCCGCCGTACGCAGCAACTGCCGCGCACAACTCGATAAAATCGTTCAATGAATCCGCGATGAAACGAAAACGCAAATCCACCCGTAAACCCGAAGGAGAGGCGTCCTACATCTGCCCCACCTGCGGCGAGCAGATCGTCATCCCCCTCGACCGCTCCCAAGGCACCACCCAGGAATACGGCGAAGATTGCCCCGTCTGCTGCAACCCCAATATCATTCACGTTGAGTTTGATGAGGCATGGGATGAGCCGCGCGTGTGGGCGGATGCGGAGTAAGATTTAAACAATTGCTCCGACCAACTTCCGCACGCGCTCAACCTGCACCGGGCTCGCCGGGTTGCCGCCTTCTTTGAACGCCGTCCCGACGATGAACCCATTCGCGTGCGGCAGAAAGTTCGCGATATTCTCCGCCGTGATACCGCTGCCGATAAACACCGGTGAATCCCCCGCCGCCATTTTCACCCGCCGCACATGCTCGATATCCGTCGGCTTGCCCGTTCCCTGCCCGCTGACAATCAACGCATCGGCCAATCCGCGGCGCAGCGTATCTTCCACTTCTGCTTCCAGCGGAATCGGTGCGAGCGGGGCGGAATGTTTCACATCGACATCCGCCATGATCTTCACGCCATCGGCTTTCAGCCGCGCGCGATCTCGCAGCAATTCATGGGCAATCCCCTGCAATAACCCTTGATCCGTCACGCGCGCATTGCACAGCACATTGACCCGAATGAACTGCGCCCCGACCGCCACCGCGATCGCCAGCGCACTGCATCCATCATTGCGCAGGCAGTTGATCCCCAACGGCAAATCAAACCGCTTGCGCACCTCCCCCGCCGCCGCCGTCAACCCCGCGATCGTTTCCGCCGGCACCCGCCCCGGATAGAACGGCACATCCCCAAAATTCTCCAGCATCAATCCATGTACCCCACCGGCAGCCAGAGCCTCGGCATCCCGCAACACATGCGCAATAATTTCCGGCATCTCCATCACATGCCGCGCCGAGCCGGGCAACGGTGGGAGATGGAGCATGCCGATGAGGAGTTTTGAATCGGTTTTGGAAAAGGGGATGAGGTTCATGGAATGAAGGATTTGAGTGATGGGTGATGCGTTGATCTTAGAGCGCAAAACAATGCTTCAAGTTTCATACGATTCCTCGCAAACTCATCGGGACTGCGGGGTTGGGTCTACGCTATTTTTGGTTGTCATGGGCGTCGCAGCCGGTTTTATGATGGGAACATCTTTCAAGACAATCTCCCCTTTCCAGATTTGCGTCAAGTTGGTGGTACCGCGCGCGGCGGCTTCGCTGCTTCGGAGAACGACATCAACCTTGGCAGGCATGGGTACCGGATACTGATGCGTCGCGGTGCCGAATCCACCGCCCGAGTTTTTTTGAAAGTTGATGCTTCCGATGGGGTATTCTTTGCCGCCGCTGAGGATGAAGCAGTCCAACGCAAGATCAACCGGCGGCGCATTCGCGTTAATGGTTAGGTTCAAATAATTGTTTGCGAAACTCAGGTCCGCCTTAAACACCGGCTGCAATACGGACGCCGCCGGGGCGGTGAAAGTAGTGATCGGACTATGACCGTTGATGGATTCAAAATCCGCGTCGAGATCCCGGGTTACGATTTTATCGAATGGCCCCTGGTCATTGTTCGGGCGACCCGGCGCATTGACAGACAATTGGGCTTTGACATGCAGATGATGCTTGCCGGGTTTTTGTGGGGGTAGCGCGCTGCCGGTGCCCCCTCCGTTGAACCCACTGCTGCCGCTACGACCTCCCAGGTTCAACTCGACGTTTGCGCCGTCGATCTGCCAGTCACTCAACTGGGTGACGACCCACCAGCCATCCGGGCCTCGGCCGCGCGACCAGATCCAATACGGGACTGTATCTTCTGAACCGACTATCGGGCGGACTTCCAGCACGACCTTCAAAGCCGCGGCGAAGAACTTCTCTTCTTGCGCCGGCGAAAGCTGATGACTGACGAATCGGTTCGTCAGGACCTGAAAAAGCCGCGGGTCGTAGTTGTGACTTGTCGCCGATTGCTGTGCCTGCAGGGCTTTTTCAACCAGCAGATTTTGCTCGTGTTCTGAAAGCGTGCCGGCCGTCATTCGCCGTTGTATTTCGGTCCACGCGACGTTGGCGTCGGTCATGTTCCGCGAATCAACATCCTTGAGCAACCAGGACAGCGGCTTGTACCGATTCCAGTCAATCGTCGACAACATGCCGGAAAGAAAAAGCGCGATGCACCCCAGACCGATTAAACCAAACGTTCCGCCGAGGAATGCTAACCCTGCCCGCCGATGCCGCTCGCCGTAAATCACACCGCCGGGTTGGACAACCGAACCGCATTCGGGGCATCGGTCGGCTTCCAGTCCACTCAGAATATAATCGCAATGCCGGCAATGCGGAGTAACGCCCACCCGTTTTGGCCAAAGGCCGCGCTTGAGCATGAACAGCCCAAGCAAACCGAATATTACTCCTGTGACGATGAAGATGAAGCCAAACCAGATGGGAACAGCCATGCAGGAGATTTAACCGAGGAGTCGATCCGTGGCGAGGAGAATTTGCGGAAAATTTTGTAATTCGGTTCAGAACCAAAAATCATCAAAGATATCCATTCCATCCGCTGATTCTATTCCCGCAACCGCGTCCTCACATTATCCAGCACATTCATGAAGTTGATGTAACTGTCGTACGGGCTTTCGTACGGGCTGAAATACTTGTGGACATCGCCGTCGGCCCAGTGTTTGGTGCACATGTAGTAGAAGTGATCGCTGGTGGTGATTTTTCGCCAGTCGGTCAGCAGTTGCTCATCGCCTTTTTCTTTGAGAGGGCCTTCGAGTTTGTACAGTTCATGGAGGGCATTGGATTGCATGGCATTGCCCAGCCAGGCGGAAAGATCGCGCTCGGTGTCGGCCCAGGAGATCATGTGCGGGACATCAATTTCGCCCACGGAATCATCGCGATCGATGATCTGGCCGGGGGTCAGAAAATGGTTCTCCCGGGTCTTGAGGATTTCACCGGGTACTTGGCGCATGAAATCAAAGATGCCGGTTTCGGCCCACTGGTGTTCGCCGAAGGTTTCGTAGTCCATGAACAGGTTGCAGAGTTGACCGTTGCCGTTGATCTGGTTGACCCAGCGGGCAAATTTTTCGGCGGTCAGCGGATATTGTTCCCAGCTCTTGTTGGAAAATCGGAACGTGATGTCATCGCTCAACCGATAGTTCCGTAGCAGCAATTTCAGCTTGGGCGCATGCGGCGGGCGATAGACAAAATTCGGGCTGCGGTGCCCGAGAATATGATCGGCCCCTTCCGTGGCGATCGCGTCATATCCCATGTGGCTGACAAAGTGCGCCAGATCATTGTTATAAATCAGTTCGGTATTTCGAAAGACGCGCGGCTCCTGACCAAAGAGTTTGCGAATCAACGCACGGTGCATTTCCACCTGTGTGCGAAATTCTTCGCGCGTGTACAGAAATGCCAGCGAGTGATAATACGTTTCGGCCAGAAATTCGACGCAACCCGTCTGGTTCAGTTGATGAAAACTATCGATCACTTCCGGCGCATACTGCTGGAGCTGTTCCAGCGCCGAGCCGCTAATCGAATAGCTGATGCGAAAACGGCCTTCGTGCTGCCGAATCAGATCGAGCATCATCTGGTTCGCCGGCAGATAGCACTTCTGGGCGACCTTGCGAATGATCTCGCCGTTTTTGTAATCGTCGAAATAGTGCCGATCGGTGTCGAAGACGCTATATCGTCGAAGCCGAAAGGGTTGATGAATCTGGAAGTAAAAACAGACCGAAGGCATAGTCACTTCCCGGTGGACAACTGAGGAACACATCAATCCAAGACTCGACCATTCTACAACTCGCAGAAAAAGCTTCTATGCCGACAGGGAGGTTATTCAGGTAATTTCGAGGATTTCGATTGCATCGATCTCGTTTGGCAAAACCTGATACACTGAATTGATCGCCGGAGATGGCTCTTATCATTTACCACGAGGCTCGCCACCAACATGACCTCGAAGAACGAAACACCTTCTCGAACACCTATCGACGCATCATTCCTGCGCGCGTGTTCGGACGAAAGAATTCTGCAGGATTGCCGTTGGGAAGCCTTTCGCGCCTCCGGCCCCGGTGGTCAGAAGCGCAATAAAACGAGCAGCGCCATTCGGCTGGTCCACACGCCCACGAACATTGCCGCCATCGCTAATGAATCTCGCTCGCAGGCGGCCAATCGGAAATCCGCACTCGGTCGGCTTCGACATCGAATGACACTCGAGCTACGCGAGGGGATCGCCGTCGAAACGTTTATCATTCCATTATGGTTTCAAGCGCATTGCCCCGGTGGCAAGCTTGATATTTCACGGCGACATGAGATGTATCTGCCGGTGGTCGGATTGATTTTAGACGTGCTCACCGCCATCGGATTCAGCGTTTCCGAAGCCGCAAAACTGCTTAAGTTGTCAACGAGCAATCTCGTGAAATTTCTTCAAGGCGACGAAAAGCTGATGGCTCGGGTGAACGAAATGCGATTGATCGCCGGATTCAAACCTTTGGGAGCAGGGTAACCAGATAGTGCATCATTGTTCGCGTCGTCCCTCTCCCGCTACCGGGAGAGGGTCAGGCGGTGCGATCACGCACAAATTAGTACGGCAAATGAACCTGAAAATTAGACCCCTTACCCACTTCACTTCTAACGGTGATTCGCCCGCCATGTTCCTGGATGATGCGCAGCGCCATCGCCAAACCCAGCCCGGTGCCTCCTTTTTTGGTGGAGTAGTAGGCGTCAAAGATGCTCTTCAATGCATCCGGAGGAATCCCCCCGCCGGTATCGATGACATCGATCACCGCTTCAGACTCTTCGCGCCGGGCAGATAGGATGAGCTCGCCGCCCATGGGTCCGGATTTGCCGGTCATGGCTTGCACGGCATTGAGCATCAGGTTCAATACGGCCTGCTTGATCAGCTTTGGGTCGGCGCTGACGATCACCGGTTGTGCTGACGGCCGCCACCTGGCCTGCACGCGGTTGACCTGTGCCTGGGGCGTGAAAAAATCGACCAGCTCTTCCAGCAATAAATTCAGATCGACCGGCTGTCGATCCAATTCCAATTTGCCGGCGTAACGCAGAAAATCGTCGAGGATATCCCGCAATCGCGACGTTTCCCGCTGCACCAGATTAAGCCGATTGTTGATCCGCGCGTAGACCTGATCGTTCACCGGCAGATCTTCCTGCAACAACTGTAGATTGAGTTGGACGGTAGAGAGCGGATTCTTGATTTCATGGGCCAGGCCGCCCGTCAGCGTACCGAGTTCCGCCAAACGTTCCGCCTGCCGCGCACGGCGTTCGGAACTCAACATGCGGCGATAAAACGAGACCGCCGCCAGGCTCGCCCCGGCGAGCCCACCGAATAGACCTGTCACCAGTCCCCAGCCAAATAATCCCATCTGCGGAAGTGTAACGGGGCGCGCGGGGAGATGTTAGTTGTTCCTGGTCTGTTGTCAGTTGTTCAAAAATCGAATCAACTGTGCTCTGCATCGGACGACTGACCACGGACAATCGACATTTCGTTAATTTCCCACGGCCATTTTAGCGTCGCTTGTCATCCGCTTGACCGTTCGGGCCGAAAGCCCTTTTTCACCGGTGTACTCTTCGTATTCGACTTGCTCACCGTCCTTCAGAGCCCGAAAGCCATCTCCTTCGATGGAACTGAAATGAACGAAAACATCTCGTCCTTGTCCATCGACAATAAAACCAAACCCCTTCTTGGAATCGAACCATTTGACGGTCCCGGTCATCGACATGTCCCTTCTCCCTCAGATCACCGCGTTTTAAGACGTGACGGCGACACTGAAATGATTTCCAAACCGGCGGTGCCGAACCCGCCAATGATGTGCGGCAGCTAACACAATCGATTGTATACCAAAATTAAGGTTGTGTTGAAAGGATATTAATCGTATTGCACAATCCACCCGCCGATGACACACTCGGGGATCGACGCAACTGCCCCCAAAGCGAATAATCTCACTCATGAAATATCGCACACTCGGAAGAACCGGCTTAAAAACATCGGTTATTGGCCTTGGAACCTGGCAATTTGGTGGTGAATGGGGGAAAAACTTCAGCCAGACTGAAGTAACCGGCATTCTTGCAAAGGCCCGCGAACTGGGAATCAATCTGATCGATACCGCCGAATGCTACGGAGACCATGTCTCTGAATCATTGATTGGCAGTGCCTTAGCCAGTGGCTCGGCTGGCCGGCGCGGAGACTGGATCATCGCCACAAAATTTGGGCATACGTTTCACGGACACATGAACCGAACGGATGACCGCTCGGCAAAGGATGTGGTTCAACAGTTGGAAGCCTCGCTCCGCGCGTTGCGAACGGATTACATCGACCTGTATCAATACCATTCCGTTCGAGACAGTGAGTTCGACAACGCGGAATTACGCTCCGAACTGGAGAAAGCCGTGCGCGACGGAAAGGTCCGCCATCTCGGCAACTCGGTCAGCAGCAATAGTTCCGCGAATAATGAACTGCATCAGGTCGATGCTTCAACGTCAGCCGGCGTCGAAGTCATCCAAGTCGTCTACAACCGATTGGATCGAACCCCAGAAACAAGTCTACTCCCTAGTTGCCAGCGACAGAACCTCGGAGTACTGGCACGAGTACCCTTAGCCAGCGGACTCCTGACAGGAAAGTATAAACCCGTCCTGACGACTCCCGAAAGTTTTACGGCTGACGACGTGCGCCACAGCCAGGACCCCAGGAAACTTGCCGCGCGACTACAGGAAGTCGAACAGCTTCAAAAACTGGAAGTACCGCCAGGGTTGGAGATGTCGCGATGGGCGCTGGCCTGGTGTCTTCAGCATCCTGCGGTCACCAGCGTCATACCCGGCAGCAAAGATATATCCCAACTGATTGCCAATGCGAGTGCTGCGGATTTGGAAATGGCTAGAACGAATCCTGCGATTGACTAAATACACCCACCCTACAACACTTTCGTTACTTCACCAACATCGGTTCGCTCCACAACATCGAGGCTGGTAGATGAGCCTCTCCGACATGTTCAACACGTAATACCAGGGACTTGACCCCGGTCACTTTCACCGATACGGACAAAGGTGCATTCAGGCTGGATTGCGGAGCGGAGCGGTAGATCTCCTGTTTGTCGGCCAATATGAGTAGCCGCGTGACTGTTGTAGGTAACACGCCATCGGGAATGCCGGCTCGACAGAGAAATACTTTGTAGTTTCCATCCAGATCAAATCTCAATGATGCCCCGGCCTGGCAGAGAATCCCACGTTCGCAGGACTGGCCACCCAGCGTCAACACCGGCCCACCAGATCGATGGATCGAATAGGCCGTCGCGGGAGAAAGCCCGGCATCAACCTCAATTTTAGAAGGTAGCACGTCAACGAGTGAGGCCACTCTTCCGCCTCCCACTTTGATCTCGCTGATACTGCCGCCTCCCACCTTGATCGTGCCGGCGGTTTCGTCTTCGATGAGCAACTGATCCTTATCCATTTTCATCGCACGGGCCATGTAGACAAATCCTTCCTTCGTGCGAACCACCCAGTTGGCTTGCGAGCTACCCGGCTCGTGCAAGACGACGACTGCCGCCTCTCCACCCACGGCCAGATCCTTCGGACCAAACACCACCGAGTTAATCTTTACCCGACCATTCTGCAACGAAACAAAATCTCCTTCTAAGAAATCTCCTTTGGCCATCATCACCCCCAGAGCCGAAGTGGGAATCTTAGACAGTTGCACAGGGGTGCTCGGGGCGAGTATCAAGCGGGCGACTTCGTTTGTGGAAACCGAAACCGTTTTTCCATCGGCTCGGGTGAACTGGACGTTTTTTTCATCGGCGGACTGGATGTTCACGTTGCCGACAATCGAACCGTTGCGAAGCACTATCGCCCGACTCAACATTGGCCCGGATGGATATGAACTGTCCGCCCCACCTAGCTTCGCGGGGGCTTCATCCCTCGGTCGTCCGGGTTGAATGTTGACC
>JBBRMF010000023.1:0-33388 GCA_038230975.1 Tepidisphaerales bacterium | reverse complement strand
CCGCGCGGAGGATTGGGCCGCCTTCTTCAATCGCGTGCTCACCTTTTGCGGGAACCCGGATGATCCACGCCGCCAGCGACGGTGTGACCGCAATCGCCAGGACCAGCGACATCAAAAGAGAAACCGTCATCGTGATCGCCAGCGCTCGAAAGAAAACCCCCGGAACACCGTCCAAAAATGCCAGAGGAATAAACACAACGACAGGTGTGAGTGTCGAACCGACCAACGGTAGCACGATATCCGCAACCGCATCATGCACGGCTGCCAACCGCTCCATGCCCGTCGCCATTTTCGTGTGAATCGCCTCCACCACCACGATCGCATCATCAATGACAAGCCCAATCGCCGACGCAATTCCGCCAAGCGTCATGAGGTTGAACGTCATGCCGAACAGTCGCATCGCCATGAGCGTCACGAGCACTGTCACCGGAATGACAACGATCGCCACGAGTGTCGATCCCCAGTCTTTTAGAAAGACAAAGAGAATCGCGACCGACAGAATCAAGCCGAAAATAATCGCTTCCCAAACGCTGTGAACGGAATCTCTGACAAGAATGGATTGGTCATAGAAGAACGACAACTTCATATCCGCCGGAAGCAGCTTTTTCAGATTGCTGATTTCCTTGCGAAGCTGATCGACGATGTCGACGGTGCTGCCATCGGCCTGGCTGCGCACCATGATTAACACGGATTGCCTGCCGTTTGCGGTCACGATCGTACTGGCGGGCTCGGAGGATTTTTCCACTCGCGCGAAATCGCGAATCTTGACCGGGTGATCCTGATTCACCGAGACCACAATGTTTTCAATGTCGGCGATGCTGTGCGCGCGACCGTCGACGAGGGTCAGGTAAAGTGCGTCTTTTTCTTCATGCAATCCCCCCGCCGCCACCAGATTTGTTTTGCCTAAGGTCTCCGTGACTTGCGTCAGCGAGAGATTTTGCGCGGCCAGCCGAAGCGGATCGGCGATGATGTGAAATTCCGGTTCGCGCGCGCCGGTCAGATCCACCCGTGCAACACCCGGAATGCGCAAAAAGCGCGGCTTGATGATGTCCTCGGCGGCAACGGTCAGTTCCGAAAGCGGCCGCTGCGAACTCGTCAGGCTGATCCCGGTGATGGGGAAAACAGAAAAAGTCAGCCGAAACGCCCGGGCCTGCAAAGTGGCAGGCAAGCTGTTGCGGGCCTGTGCCACACGAGCGCGGACATGCAACTCCGACGCCTCCATGTCGACGCGCCAGTTGAAGAAGATGTTGATCACGCTCGACCCGCGACCGGTATTTGAACGCACGCTGACGACGCCCGGCACATCCTTCATTGCCTCTTCAAGCGGCTTGGTGATCGTCGCCATCATCTCATCGGCGGGCATTTCGCCGTTGTCGATCAGCAACGTGACGCGTGGAAAATTAGTCTGCGGAAATACACTCGATGGCATCGAGGATGCCGAATAAATTCCCGCCAGGCATAGACCGAGCGTGACGAAGAATATTCCCTTCCAGTGATTCGTGGCAAAGTGCCCGAGCGATGACGGCATAGTAATGATTCCGGTGAGGGGCTGGCAGCCCATGCAACAATTGCGCTACGTCCAGCATTGGTTCGATTGGTGTAGGGACGTCGGTGGGTGCCACAGGTCGCGGTACTCCGAGACCTGTGAGTCTGGATAGCCCGAAAACACAGGTCTCGGCCCTACCGCGACCCGTGGCACCCGTCATCTGGCAACCTACCAATCTAAAAAAAAACTAATCCAAGACCTTTACGCGTGTTGCAGCGGGCAGGCCAAAAGCGCCCCCGGTGACGATTGCATCGCCTTCCTTCACGCCGTCTGCACTAATCTCGATGTAGCCGTCTTCTTCAAGCCCCGCCTTGACGGTTTTATGAGTCGCCTGGTCTTTTTCCAATAGTGAAATGACACTGTCCCCATTTTCATCGGAAACCACTGATTCACGGGGAACCACCAGCACGGCTTTGTGCTCTTCGGTGATGATTCGCACTCTCACGGTTAACCCTGGCCGCAACGCAGTGCCGGGCGGAAGATCGATTCCGACCATCACAGAGCCATTCTTCGCATCGACTTGCGGACTGACAAACGCCACTTTTCCGAGCAATGCATTATCAGCATCGCCTGAGCGCGTGGTGGATGACGACAAAATCTGCGCGACCAACCCATCCGCATTCGCAGGCAATTGGTCGGCTGGCACATCGATATCGACCATCAGTCGATCCATCGCCACCAGTTGCACGAGGGTCTTGGTAACATCCACGCTTTCACCAGGATTGACAGCAACCGCAACAACCGTGGCATCGATCGGCGAAATGATCGTCATCATCTGTCGTTGCATTCGCGCGGTGGCCAGCGCTGCAGTGGCCTGCGCAACCTTGGCTTCTTCCTGGTGTAGCTCTTCGGGGGTGGGTGAAGACTTCAGCAGTGCCAGCTGTTTTTGGCTAACCGCTACGTCGGTTCGCGCGGCCGCCAGTTCCATCGTTGCTTGCTCGACGCTTTTTCCGCTCGTCCCCTGTTCCGTGGCGAGTTGCTTCAGGCGATCGTAATTCTTCTCCGAAAACTTCAACGCCGATTGCGTCTTCTCTACCGTCAATTGCGCGATCTGTAACTGATCCGGTCGAGGCGTGGCTTTCAGTACCGCAAGCGATGCCTGCGCCTGCGATAACGCGGCGGCGGCCTGCTCCTCGGCGGATTTGGTCAACCGATCATCCAACTGAATCACAGCCTCTTTCGCGTGAACCTGTTGACCTATCTGACAAAGCACTTGCGCAACGACCCCGGCCACGGGCGACGCCAGATTCGCCGCGCCCGCCATCTGTCCCGGCCGCGCCAATCGAGGCGCCACCGTGCCAAAACCGCTGAGGTATCGACGCATCGTCCTGACTTCAACATGGGCGGAATGCACCGGGATTTCATTCTTGGTGTTGTCCGGGTCTTCATCCTCTGGAGCTGTTTCAGCGGATTTCTCACCCAGCGCGGCGATTGATGTTTGCATCCACTTCCACTTCGGCAATTTTTCGCTGACTAATTTATTGTGAAAATAAATCGTCCACGCAAACACCGCGACTAGCACAGCCAGCAGGATCAGAGATCTTTTCATCCATACGTTCATGGTTTTGTTCCTGTCGCCGGTCGGGTCATGACGGGCTGCGTTGCGGCGGCTGTAGCAATCCGTTCAGCGACGCCGGCTCCGCCTGCTGCGCGCTGCAATCGTACCCGGGCGACGGTCACCTTCTCCTGAAGTTCAAGTATTTTCGACAAGGTCAGTTCAAGATCATTCTGCGCCAACAGCAGGGTCGCCAGATTTGCCTCACCGGCTTGATAGGCAAGCCGGGCCTGATCAAGTTGCCTCTGCTGCAACGGTAACAATCGCTCCTGAGCGTTGGTCAATGTCTGCCGCGAGTGAATGTAGGTCGCATATGCCAGACGAACCGCGTGAATGATTTCGGATCTCTGTTGCACCAGCTCATGCCGAGCGGCCGTCCGCAAGGCCTTCACCTTCTCTCGCGTTTCCTGGCCAAAATCAAAGATGGGCAACGGGACCGTCAGACTAGGACCGACGCGCCAATCCGGGTCGCGTTCTCCGTGCACCGCTAGATCGCCGCCCTGCAGAGGAAGAAAAGAGGCAACGTTCAAATCTTCCCCGAGCGCGCGGAGTTCCCAAACGCGGGCAAGAATTTCCGGCCGATTGAGCAGAGCCGCGTCGATCCACTGCGATTCTGAGGGTAAGACCGTGCCGCTCGGCGGTTCCCAGGGTGAAAGTTTCCATGAGGCTCCGGTGCGCGGCTCACCTAACAACCGCACCAACGCCAAATAATGATCGATCTTCAATAGATCAAGGTCGGCAACATCCAATTCCGCCTGCATCAATTGTGCATCGAGCGTCAACACATCCAGCCGTATGCCTTCACCGGCATCCAATCGCTTCTGCGAAATATCTCGCAGCTTTTGAACTCTTTGTCGCCGACGTTGCGCGTTTTCGATTTCGGCATCCACCGACCGCGATGCCGCGTACGCCTCCTGCACTTCCGCCATCACATCAAGCACGGTCACTAGCGCTGTCGAGGCGCTTGCGCGCAATCGGTTATCAACGGCGGCAATCTGAGCCGGTTTCTGCAGTAGCGAAAGCAGATCCGCGCCCAGCGTGGGTTCAAACGCCGTATTGGAGTTTTTGGTCAAAGGGAAACGAAGATCAATCGTAAGGATCGGATTTGGGAGAAGCCGAACCTGATTCGCCTCCGCTTCCGCCACGCGCACGCGCCAGAGACTGGCCTGAATCCGAGGATCATTCGCCAGTGCAAGGCGAATCGCCTGTTCAACGTTCAGACTTTCACCGTCGGCCGGGGTGGCCTGCAAAGCGTCTGCATCCTGCCGATACGCAATCGCATGATCCATCCCGATCAGCTTTGCCGCATCTGCCGGCACATCCGGCCGATGCGCGTGACAGCCCACAAGCAGCCCTATCGCCAGCAGGCTTCCGCACTTCTTAATACCCAATTTCAACATTCAGATTCCGTCAATGCGACTAAAGAAAATGGAACCACAGATGAACGCAGATCAACTCAGATAAAGAAAAAACAAACCAAAATTCATTTCTCTTTATCTGGGTTCATCCGTGTTCATCGGTGGCTAAAAAAGTTTTACGGCGACGACTCATTCCAGCTCATACACCAGGACCTTAAAGCTTGTCGCATCGGTCCGTGACTTGGCGTTGGCGAGGTAGATGCGATGCGTTTTGGTGTCGACCGTCATCGTGCGGGCACCGCGTTCTGTGTTGAGGGTTTGAACGACGGTCAATTTATCCGCCTCGACTTTTACGACCGTCACCGTTCCGCTTCCACCGGCCGAAACAAAACCAAGATGCGTCTCCGGATCGAAGTCCGCCGCATCCACACCTTGCCCGGAGTCGACCGATGAAATTATCTTGCCATCCGTCGAGTCCATCATCACCATTTTGGCATTGCCACCGCCGATGAGCAGTCGATGCAGTTTTACGTCAATCGCCAAACCCGTCGCCGCCGTTGCCGGGGCGATGGGCCATTTCGCGATCACCTTGTGGTCCTTCATGTCGATCACCGCCACCTCGTTGGTATCTTCAAGGTTGACGTAAACTTTCTGAGCCTCGGAATCCGCCACACCGGCTTCCGGCTTGCCACCGAGAGGAATGGCGTCAACGATCACCTTACCGGTCTTGGCTTCGATGACGGTCGCGGACTGACCTTTGCCATTGAAGATCCAGACTTCACCAGACTTCGGTTCATACAAAAGCGCATCCGGCTTGCCACCGGTGGGAACTTTTGTGATGGTCTTCAACGTTTCAAGATCGATGATACTGGCTTTATTTTCCTGACCATTGCTTGAAAAACCCCGCTTCAATTCCGGGATTGAGATGAACCCATGAACACCCGGCGTGTCGAGAATCTCACCGGCCAATTTATCTGCATCCGTGTCGATCACGACTACTTTCGTGCCATGCGTCACGTACAGCCGGCGACCTACCGCATCGGCGTATAGGTAGTCCCACCCGCTGCCGCCCCCGATCTGAATTGCCTTCGCAAATTTGTAATGCGGGTCGGCCGCAAAAGTGTTGCCACTTTGGCTTAAAAACAACAGCGTCGTCGCGAACAGAGCCAGCGAGAAACGATTGGTTTGAGGCACCAGTCACTTCCTTTCTTAAGGTCACTATGAACTACACGCTTATAGCGTTGCAATTATTAACAGACGATGAAACGCTTACACCTCTTCCAACAATTCCTCGAGCATTTCATCGGTGCATTGCGGATCGACCGTTCGGCATGCGTTCGTCAGCACGTCGGCAATGCCGGCAAGAGTGGCTTTCCAACTTTCAGGGCTCGCATCCTTCGGTGTCAATTGTGCAAACTCGCCGCAGAGCAGAATCATGCGCATCAGATGCTTGAAGAAAATGCCTTCCTGCTTGAGTATGTCCCTCGAGCGGACAAATTTATCGAAATCACCCCCGTGGGCCAGCAGATCGCCTACCGCCCACACCGGCGTGATGAACAATCCGCCCGCATGGTCAACCGTGTTCTCGAAAAGCATCCGTATTTTCTGAGCAAGCGGGATCGGGTATTTCCGTAATTCAGGCGGCAGATCGCTCTGGTCGGCCTCGGGATACAAATCTTCCATCGTCGCCAATCCGCCCGTCAGGATCGCCGGATCGATCACTTCCGTACTCAGCTTGCCCGGCGGTAACTCATCCGGCCATGGAACGCGGAGTGACTTGGCGACCGAACCCGGCATCTCCAGCAAGCTTTCCAGAATCTGGATCAACTCATGTTGCTCCGCCTGTCCAAGATAGTCCATCAAGTACAAACCATACAGGGGATGCACGGCGCGGAAAATCGTCAACTGTTTAAGCTTATCCGTCGGCGTGGCCGTGCGCACGTCATAAGGCTCCGGCTGAATCAGTCCGGGTTTATTTCCGGCGTTCGGCGGGACAACCCGATTTACTCCCGATGGAGCGATCACCTGGTTGCCTAGCTTTAACCGGCCCATCAATTCGCCAATCCCTTGCGGACTTGCCTGATTGATCTCGACTTCTTCGTCCGATTCATCCAACGCTTCCGCCTTCTCCGCTTCGTCAGATTCGATCGCAGCGGTCCCCGGCGCATGGGCCGGCTTCACCGCCTGTTGCCAACTTGCTGGCGGAGGTGGATCAAGCACCACAATCCCCATCTCGCTCAGCGTGACCAACATTTTGGTCAGGCGTTTCAGTTCGGCTTCGATGGTCGGAAAATCCATCAGTCGGCTACGAATCACTTGCCGTATCGGTTCAACTGCCGGATTCGCGTCCAGCAAAAACGCCAACCATCGCCAGCTCAACCGGCCTTTGCTCGCCAGCCGCACGGGAGGAGCCGTTTGTAATTTGATGAACTGCTCGGCGTTCCAATACGTGAAACCCGCCCGCCGCGTCGGTTTCTTTTTGGCCAGTGCCTTCTTCGCTTTCATCAACCCCGGATCTTTCGTCTCTTCGGGGATCGAATCGTACTTTTCTTTCCAGCGTGCCAGTTTCACATCATCCTCATGCGCCACTGCAAATACATGCCCTTCGGTATCAAACTGTGGCCGGCCGGCCCGGCCAAACATCTGCTGGGCGGAACTGGCATCAATCAGCTTTTTTTTGTCGCGCGGACCTTTGACCAGCGTTGTCAGCACCACCGATCGCGCTGGAAGATTCAGTCCGGCCGCAAGCGTTTCCGTGCATACGCAGACCGGCAACAGCTTTTCCTGAAACAGTGTTTCCACCACCCGACGATAGCGGGGCAGCAAACCCGCGTGATGAATCCCAACCCCTCGCGCCAGAAATGTCCGCAGCCGATTGCCCGAACCTACCGAAAAATCAAATGCCTCCAGCCGATCCAGCAGTAATTTCCGCTGCCCGTCGGCGAATACATCCTTACCCTTAAAGATTTCCGCAGTGCTCCAGCAAATCTCTCGATCGAAACAAAAAACCAGTGCCGGGGTTCGACGTTGTTCATCGGTTCCGCCCGCCACCCGCTCGATAAAATCCGGTAACAACTCATCCCCGATCCAATGGAAATGCAGCGGAACCTTGCGCTCAGTCCCCTCGACCAAGGTGACTCGACGATCCAGGCTGCGGGCCATCCAGTTGACGAATTCCGATGCCGCCCCGACCGTCGCCGACAACAACATCACCCGCACATGCTTCGGCAAAAGCGTCAGCGCCAATTCCCAAACAATCCCCCGTTGCGGCTCATTAAAATTGTGGAATTCATCCATCACCACCGCACCGACATTTGAAAAATCAAATGCCTCCTGGTGCAGCAACCGATTCAGCAACACCTCGGCTACCACCACTTTGATTGGCGCATCCGGATTCACCGTTCGGTGGCCAGTCACCAATCCCACCTGATCGCGATCAAACCCCCATCGTGCGACCGTATCCTGCAATTCAAGCAGTTTTTGATCCGTCAGCGCAATCAACGGTGTTGAGTAATACACGCTTTTTCCCGTGCGCAACCCTTCATACACCGCCGCCTCCGCGACCATCGTTTTCCCCGTCCCCGTGGGAGCCGATAGCAGCACGCCATGCTCGCAGGACGCCCAGGCATACATCGCCTCTTCCTGCACCGGGTACGGCGCGTACGGCAACCGATCGAGATACTCCAGTATGATTTCATCGCGAGAGATCATGGTGATGAGTTTAGCGGACATTGACCGGCTTCATAGTAAGATGACCAACGAACATTTTTTTAGACGGTACAATGAACCTATGTTCAATTCTTCTACCAAAACGGCACGCACACCTCGCCCTTGCATCTTTCAACCGCGAAACACTGCGAAGACTTCTTTTTTGCAAAGCGGCGGCATTGTCCTCTCCATCATCATCACCCTTTGCGTCACGGCACCACTTCTCGCGGACAAACCTTCCCAAACACCCCCACTGCCGACTTCACACACCCTTCATCACATGGAAGGCTGGACTGTGCGTGTGGACGATCGGCTACTGAACGGCGAATCGACGGAACTCGGCAAACGCGCGGTGAAATTGCTGACCGCCCGATTGTTCCTCATCACCCTCGTGCTACCCGAAAAACCGCTCGCCAAACTGCGAGAAGTGCCAATCCAACTCGATTTGAACCACGGGAGGCTGCGTAACATGCAATACCACCCAAGTGCCGACTGGCTAAAAGACAACGGGTACAGCGAAGCGCTCGCGCAATGCGTACACATTCCCGAAGTCGGCGATTTTCTATCCCCCTCCGAGAACCATCGCCAACCCTGGGCCGTGCTTCATGAACTTGCCCACGCCTATCACGATCGAGTGCTCGGATTTGACGAACCGCGCATTCGCGCTGCCTACGACAAATTCCGCGACAGCGGCAAATACAAATCCGTTCTCACCAGCCCCGGCTCGATGCGGGAACACTATGCGCTGACCAACGAAAAAGAATTCTTCGCTGAAATGACCGAGAGCTATTTCGGCTCAAATGACTTCTACCCCTTCGTCGCCGGCGAATTAAAGCAAGCCGAGCCCGAGATCTTCTCACTGCTGCAAGACATCTGGGGACCGCTGCCGAAATGATGCCGTGTGCTCTGGATCAATAGAACTCCACAAATTGTTCTTCGCTTAAACCGCATTGCTTAACAATTGACTTAAGGGTCATGACATTCAAACGCGGTTGGCGCGGGATGGTGGTGTAACAACCACTCACGGGATGGCGCATGATCGTATGCTTTCCACCCTGTTCCTCCCTGAAACCCGCGCGTCGGAGTGCCCGCACCACTTTGGAAGTGATGTTGCAATTAGCGAGTCGCGACACGTTGGGCCCCCGTCGGTCGCCGTGTCGCCCCTCCACGCCTTTGCATGAACGCCAAGACTGATTCGACGGCTTCCTTGCCGTTATCAATTGCTTCTATCACCGTACGACCTTGCTCAATAGCTCCCGGCAACTCCCGACATTGGACGGTAAATTCGCCGCTTACTTGATCCAGTTCCACCTCCAAATGATATCCGCGATCGCGTACCCGCACCTTCTGCGTCCATTTTTGCGGCATTTTCCGAACCTGAACATCCGTGGCAACAATCAATTGGCCAAGCGGGACCGACCATACCAGTTGCTTGGTTATCACTTCCATGACCTGATGCGCGTCGCTGAGCATGTATACTTTCTTGCCATCAGTGATCAGCGTCAGTCGCGAAAGAGTCTCGGAGTCGGTCTGATCAGGGTAGTGCTTTCGCAAATATTGAACCGCAACGCGTACCTTTTGAAGTGGACAAAACCGTTCGCGAAGCTGCTGAATCGTTTGTGCGGCAACGATATCGCGGAACGTGTATCGTCGCTTTGAACCACTTCCTTGCGCATCCTGTACGGATGGCGTAAGCAAGCCCGTTCGCGCCCAATAGTCAAGCTGGCGGATACTTGCCTGGGTTACTTTCGACACTTCCTGCGTTGAGAATTGCTGCATCACTTCCTCCTGAAGCCTTATGATACATAGTGGTAGTATGATTTTCAATCTAAAATACATCGATGTATTTAGACGGGTGATTATCCGGAAGATTGGGCTCCAGCCCCGCATGGCAATGTGCTCGAAATAGCTGACAATCTTAAAATTCGGAGACTCGCTACACCTTGCCAAGTGGTGTAAAGTTCGCCGATAATCCCCCCATGATTTACCGCATCGATGTACGCATGACGCCCGACGCCCGGAATGGGAAAGCCGCAGTCGACCCCGTGGGGGAGGCCATTCGGCATCAGATTGAGGAATTTGGCACGACGGTCGGGCCGATCGCGACGACCCGTGTCTTTTTGATCGATACGGATGCCGATCCGATTCAGGTGCAAAAGGCGGCCGTTGAGTTGTTGGCGGACCCGATCGTCGAATCGGCCGACCTCGTGATTAAGCCTCCTGCCGATACGGGGAAGAGCCGCATTGAGATTCACTTGAAGCCGGGCGTCATGGACCCGGTCGCCGACTCGACCGAGATGGCTCTGCGCGACATGGGCTTAAAAGTGAACGAAGTGCGCACCGGCCGCGCGTTTCTCATCGACGGTTCCGTCGCCCGCGAAGAGCTTTCGCGCATTGCCGCCCGCGTTTTGGCGAATGGAGTGATCGAGTCCGTCCACTTCGACTGCTTCATCCCCAAGACCTTTACCAAAGGCCGCCCTGAGCAATTTCAATTGCGCCATGTCGCGTTGCGCGAACTCACCGATGAGCAGTTGACGAAGCTCAGCCGGGAAGGTCATCTGTTTCTTTCGCTGGCGGAAATGCAGACGATTCAGAATTACTTCCGCACGCAAAAACGAGAACCCACGGACATCGAACTTGAAACACTCGCCCAGACCTGGAGCGAACATTGCGTTCACAAAACGCTCAAGAGCGCGGTCGATGTAGAGGTGCAAGACGCCAACGGAACCGTTCTTGAGCGACGGCAGTACTCGAACCTCATCAAGGAAACGATCTTTAAAAGCACGATGGAATTGACCGATGGCGGAGCCGACAAAACATTCTGCCTGAGCGTGTTCGTCGACAATGCCGGAGTCATCGCTTTCGATGAGACCGATGCCATCTGCTTCAAAGTCGAAACCCACAATCACCCCAGCGCCATCGAACCGTACGGCGGCAGCGCCACCGGTGCGGGCGGCGTGATCCGCGATATCCTCGGCACGGGTCTTGCCGCGAAGCCTGTGGCAAATACCGATGTGTTTTGCGTCGCTTCCCCCACCCTATTTAGCCCCCCGCACGCAGGGGGAAATTCAGGGGAGGAAAAGTTACCCAAAGGCATCATCCACCCCAAACGCATCCTCCAGCAAGTCGTCGCGGGCGTGCGAGATTATGGCAACCGCATGGGCATCCCGACGATCAACGGAGCCGTCTACTTCGACAACAATTACCTCGGTAATCCGCTGGTCTTTTGTGGCTGCGTCGGAATTATTCCGAGAAACAGGATCGATAAAGCCTCGGGGCAGGGCGATGCGATTGTCGTCATGGGGGGTCGCACCGGGCGCGATGGCATTCATGGGGCAACCTTCAGCAGCGCGGAATTGACCGACACGCATGCCGATGAATTCTCGCACGCGGTGCAGATTGGCAATGCGATTACCGAAAAGAAAACCGCCGACGTGATTCTGCAGGCGCGCGATCTCAACCTGTTCACCAATGTAACCGATTGCGGTGCTGGCGGGCTTTCCAGTGCCGTCGGTGAAATGGGCGCCGAACTCGGCGCTCGCGTTGATCTCGATCAAGTGCCGTTGAAATACGATGGATTGCGATACGACGAAATTTGGATCAGTGAGGCTCAAGAGCGAATGGTGCTGGCGGTTCCGCGATCGAAAGTGGAAGCGCTTTTGAAGCTCTGTGCGGATGAGAATGTGGAAGCGACGGTTATCGGCGAGTTTGGAACTGCGGGCCGTGAGCTGATTTTGAATTATCGGGGAACGGAAGTCGGGCGTATTGCGATGGCGTTTGTTCACGATGGGATTCCGAAGCAGAAGCGTAAGGCGATTGTGCGGGCGAGTCGTGAGTCTTTGGATCATTTGGGGCGCGAGGGGGGTGCTAAACCGCAAGCGGCATTGCTGGGTTTGCTTGCGCATCCGAACATCGCCAGCAAGCATTGGATCATTCGTCAGTATGATCACGAGGTCCAAGGTGGGTCTGTCATCAAGCCGCTCATCGGGCCGCTGCAAATCGGGCCGAGTGATGCTTCGGTGATTCGCCCGAAACTGGGCAGCAATAAAGGCGTCGTCATCGGCTGCGGAATGGCTCCGCACATCGCCGACCCCTATAAAATGGCCATTGCGTCGATCGACGAGGCGATTCGCAATGTGGTCTGTGTCGGGGCCGATCCTTCGCGCGTGGCGATTCTCGATAATTTCTGCTGGCCGAGCGTCGATGATGAAATCACGATGGGCACCCTCGTCCGCGCCTGCGAGGCCTGCTATGACGCCGCCAAAGCCTACGGCATTCCGTTCATCAGCGGTAAAGATTCCCTGCACAACCAGTTCACCAACAGCGAGACCGGTGAAGTGATTCGCATCCCGCGAACGCTGCTGATCAGTGCGATCGGTGTGATTGAGGATGTGCATCAATGCATCACGATGGATTTCAAACAAGCCGGTAATCTAATCGGGTTTGTGCGACAGTTGGATGCGGAGCCCGATCTTTCCGAGTTGGCCGCCGTGCATCGTCGAATGGCAGACGCGATTCGGCGTGGCTGGGTACGGAGTTGTCATGATGTCAGCGAAGGCGGACCTCTGGTCTCCATCGCGGAGATGTGCATCGCCTCGGGACTTGGAGCCGATGTGAAGCTGCATGAAGGACTGTTGTTCCGGGAAACACCCGGGTGCTACATCATTGAATATCAGCCAAAGCACACAGAGGAACTGAAGGATCTGTTCGACTCACTCCGACTGGCGTTTGAACCCTGCGGCGAAATAGTTGCCGAAGCCAAACTACGCGTTCACAACGTCAAAGAGCAGGTGGTTGATGTCACCGTCGCTCAGATGACGAAGGCCTGGCGCGGGACGCTGGACTGGTAAATTGAATAATGAATGACGAAATCCGAATTCACGAATGTAAAGACTCTATCCTTCATTCGTGAATTCGGGTTTCGTCATTCGTTATTTTCGTCCGACCCAACTCCGTGGCAATCTGATAACCCAGAATCCGGCTCTTCATCCATCGGATCGCCAGCAAGTCACGAAAGCTCTTGAAAAGCCGGTTCCATACGCCATATTTGCTTTCGCCGTGAACCCGAGGATTGTTGCTGACGGGGATTTCAGTGACGATGAAACCCTCCATTTTCAGCAACGTCGGAATGAATCGATGCAAGCCGCGATAGAGTTTGAGTTTGGAGACGCATTCGCGTTTGAAGGCGCGATAGGTGCAGCCGGCATCGGAGATGTTTTCATTCGAGAGCTTATTTCGAACCCAGTTGGCGACTCGGCTGGAGATGACTTTTACTTTGTTGTCGCCCTTGCCTCGCACGGCAACGCGTGAGCCGCAGACGCAATCCACGCCGGTCTCCAGCGCGGCCAAAAAAGCTGGAATATCTTTCGGATCATTCTGCAAGTCGGCGTCCATTGTCATCACATATTTACCGCGCGCCGCCCGCAAGCCCGCATCACTCGCGGCGGTCTCGCCACAATTAAACTGGAACTTGATCCCGCGCACGCGGGCATCTTTCTGAACGGCAGCTTCGATCGCTTCCCAGGACCCATCCGTGCTGGCATCGTCGACCAAAAGAATCTCCGTGGCGATCCCGCGCGGTTCAACCACATCCACAATCGCCTGATGCAGCAGCGGAATATTCTCCCGCTCGTTGTAGACGGGAACGCAGATCGATAGAAGCGGCTCGGGCGATGCAACTGGATTCATTGAATGCGTTATAGGATTTTCCGGCCGAGGTTCAACAGGTGAGCTAAAAACAAGCCTGAGGCGGAAGGCGCAGCCGACGCACCGGGTTCTTCGAGTCGTCAAAGAACCCCGTGCGTCGGCTACGCCTTCCGCCTCAGGATTAGGTTTCGTGAGAAGCGCTCCGTTTCACTCGGTCAGCACCGCCTGCTCGGCCAGCAATTTCTCGGCGGAGCTTCCCTTCTTCATCACGCGCAAGGCATACCCGCACGCCGCAAAAATTACCGCGAAGGAGACCACCGCGATGAGCAGATAAATCGCGATGGACTTCGTTGAATCTTTCGCCAGGCCCGTGCCGATGAGTGTTGCCGGAATGGATTCGGGGATGATGCCGATTGCAGTACCGATCAGGAAATGGCGGTGCTTGATTTTGGAAAGACCGAGGCCGAGGTTGGTGATCGTGCCGTGGATCGGCATTTGGCGCAGGAGAATCACACCGACGATGCCCTGGCCTTCGACAAGTTGCGACCACTTGCGAAGTTTTGGCCAGCGGTGCAGAGCCCAGTCGCTGCCGCCCCATCGGATGAATAGGAAGAGGGTGTAATAACCGAGGAGGGTTCCGACTTCGCCAAGAAATAGTCCGCCGCGAAAACCGAGCATCATGCCGGCGAGCGTGCAGAGAAGAAGTCGGGGAATCCCGCAACAGACGAGCGCCGCAATCGAGAAGATGCCAGCCGGATAAATCCAGAGGCCAAGCGATTGAACGAGTTGGCGAATATGGGATTGATTGTGAAGCCAGTCGCGAAGCGGCGAAAGATACACGCCCGCGATCGCGATCACCATGACGACGACCAAGGTCGCGGCCCGTTTTCCACCGTTGGGTCGAGCGGGAGTGATCGTTGGGGAAGCTTCCATTTGAATCAGACTTTTAACGAATCCGCCGGGACAGGGTTCACCACTTCGAAGCCGCGCGCCAACGCTTCGCGATCCTTCCGTTTTTTACGATACACGAGCATCAGGTTGCGGGTATACGGAATCAGTTGGGGCCCATTGCCAAAAATAGCCACCCACTCACGACGATGCAGAAAATAGGTGAACAGCACGAGCGTGCCAAAAATACTGAACCACCAGAAGATCGTGGGAATACGGCTTTCCCCGTGGCGTTCACTGTGAATCCACTGGATAAAAAACCGGCTGCCAAAAATCACGTTCCCACACATGCCAAAGACGAACCACCACCACTCTGATCCCGACGTGGCCGGCGCGATGGAAGCAGCGAGCATTCCAGTGAAATGGTTGACGATCATTACCATCATGGGTTTCTGGATTAAGAAGCTCGTTGTGGCACGGGCTTCCAGCCCGTGTTAGTGATTTTGCAATTAAATAGAATTATAAAATCAGAGTTCTTCTTCGCACTTGCCTGCTAACACGGGCTGGAAGCCCGTGCCACAAAAAGTTTTCATTTTCCCGTTAAGAATTCCTTGATTCCATCGGCCACCGTTTTCACTTCTTCTTCGGTGAGCGACGGGAACATCGGCAAACTTAAAATACGTCGAACATAGTCTTCGGTCCTGGGCAAGCATGGCCGGGTTCCGTACAGTTCTTCAATCGCCGGCTGCCGATGATTGGGCACGGGGTAGTGGACACCGGTTTCGATGCCCTTATCCTTCAGGTGCTTGCCGAGTGATTCGCGAATGTCGTTGTTGTCCAAACGAATCACGAACATGTGATAGACCGTTTCGGTTTCGCCGGCGATATCCACCGGTGGCAGGACGATCCCACGCACTCCCTGCAATTCACGGCGATACCCTTCGGCGGCTCGCCGACGGCCGGCATTCAAATCATCCAGCACCTTCAATTGCTCGCGCCCGACGGCTGCGTTGATTTCATTGAAACGCAGATTGTACCCGACCTTCTCGTGCAGATATTTGTCCTTGCGACCGTGGTTCCGCAGCATGGTGACCTTGCGGGCAATCTCCGGATCTTTCGTCGCGATCGCCCCACCGTCGCCGTAGACCGTGAGATTTTTAGAGGGGTAAAAACTGAACGCCGCATGCTCGGTAAAGCTGCCGGCGCGTTTGCCGTGATATTTTGCGCCATGCGACTGCGCGCAATCTTCGATGATCCACAAGTTGTGGTCTGTCGCGAGCTTTTGAAACGCGTCGAGATTCGCCGGGCGACCGTAGAGATGCACCGGGAGTATGCCCACCGTCTTGCTTGTGATGCGTTTCTTTGCGTCTTCCGGGCAGATGGTGTAGGTGTCATCAATATCGCAAAACACCGGTACCGCCCCGACATGAATCATCGGCTCGATGCTGGGGAATGCGGTTAACGAGGGCACCAACACTTCATCGCCCGGCTTCAATCCCTGGGCAATATGCAGCAGATGCACCGCAGCCGTCCAGGAGCTGCTCAACACGACGTGCGGCACGCCGAAGTATTCGGCCAATTCCTTTTCAAACGCTTTGCATTCCGGGCCGAGGATATAGTTGCCACCCTTGACCACTTCAAGAATGCGGCGGTCGATTAACTCGCTTTGATAGACGCGCGAGAGTGGAATTTTGGCAGCCATGAACTTTCTTCTCCGAGAACATCTGATGGAACGCAGTACCGGCGAAGCTGCCGATTTCACCGCGGGAATGGCTATTGTCTACAAAAAACGAGGCGCGGGCAAGAATGGTTTATGGCGATAGGCCGAAAATGGTTATAGAATCCAAAGTGGAGATCGACGTATGACCACTACGATTGACATGCGCGACCTTCCGGCCCGCCTCGAAGAGGCCATTGCGTTGGCCTCGGCCGGCGGAGAAGTCACCTTGACCGATGGGCCCATTGTCCGCGCACGCCTTGTTTCCGCCAGACCCATTACACAGCGAATTGCCGGCCTCCACGTCGGGGCGATGGAAACTTCGGCGGATTTTGATGCGCTATTGCCCGATGATTACTGGATCGGACGCGAATGAAATTGCTTCTCGACACGCATGTGTTCATCTGGTGGGACAGTAACCCCGGTCAACTCTCTGCGACGGCTGCTGGTGTCGCAGGCAAAGGCTGAGGGCGCACAGTGGGTATAGGCCGACGCGACGCTTTCCGGTTACGGCGTACCGATCCTCTGGTGACTTCCGATCGGCAAAAGCGCAGTCGAACGCTTGCATCGCGATCAACGAGTTAGAAGAGAAGTCAGATCCAATTGCGGCGAACGGTTCCAGCGTTTACAGTTCAACTGCGTTTATCTTCATCGTCTTTCTGCCGAGCCATATTCCATGACAAAGAGGCTTTACAAGAATCTGACCGTCCAAGTACTGATTGCCATTCTGATCGGCGTTTTGATCGGCTGGAAGCGGCCGGACTGGGGTCTTGCGCTGCAACCGCTGGCGACCGGGTTTTTGAATCTGATCAAGATGGTGGTCGGGCCGATCATCTTTTTGACGATCGTCGTCGGCATCGCGAGCATGGGAGATTTGAAAAAAGTCGGCAGGGTTGGTTTGAAGGCGCTACTCTATTTCGAAGTGATCACCACCTTGGCACTCGGGCTTGGGCTGCTGGTTGCCAATATCGCCAAGCCAGGTGTTTCGTTTCGAGAAAATCAGCGGACCGCCGCCAGCCAGCCAGCACTCAGTGCAGCCGAAAAAGCGAAACTTGCGGAATATGAAAAGCAGGGGAAGGAACACAGCACGGTTAGTTTTTTCCTCGGCATCATCCCCGACAACATCTTCGCGGCATTTGCCAACAAAGATGCCCTGCTTCAGATTTTATTCTTCTCGGTGTTGTTCGGTATGGCATTGGCGAGCCTTGGCCCGGAAGCGGCTGGATTAACGAAAGCACTTGAACATCTCACCCATGTGATGTTCAAGATCGTGGCGTTCATTATGATTGTCAGCCCGCTCGGGGCACTGGGTGCGATTGCCGCGCTGGTCGGAAAGTTCGGACCGAACGCGATTGTGCCATTGCTGAAGCTCATCGGCTGCACCTTCCTGACAATGGGGCTTTTTATCTTCATCGTGCTTGGCGCGGTTTGCCATCTGTACAAATTCAGCCTATGGCGATACCTCGTCTATATTCGCGATGAAATCTTTCTCGTGCTCGGGACCAGCTCTTCTGAAACCGCCCTGCCGCGCATGATGAAAAAGCTCGAACTCATGGGCTGCAATCGCGACATCGTTGGGCTGGTGATCCCCGCCGGGTATTCATTCAATCTCGACGGGACGAGCATTTACCTTTCTGTAGCGGTGCTGTTCATGGCGCAGGTTGCCGGTGTGCAGTTGGGAATCGGGCAGCAACTGTCGATCATGCTCGTGCTGATGCTGACCAGCAAAGGTGCGGCGGCGGTCACCGGCGGTGGGTTCATCACGCTGGCGGCTACGCTATCTTCGACGCGCGTACTGCCGCTGCAGGGACTTGAACCGCTGTTCGGCATCGACCGCATTCTCAGCACGGCGCGCGCATTGACTAACCTCATCGGCAACGGAATCGCGACGATTGTGGTCAGTAAGATGGAAGGTGAGTTTGACGAAGCTCGATATCAGGCGGCGGTGAATGGTGGTGTTCCCCCTGTAATTCGCGTTCTGCCCGCAACTTTGGAAGCACCTTGAACATGCTCCGGCTTGATTTAAATCACTTCGTCTTCTTCTGCGCCAGTAGCCAGTCGTAGAGATCTTTGTTTTTGTACGCGGCTGTTCCATCCTGAGCCGTCAATTTCCATTGCGGTTTTCCCTCGAACAAACCTTTCAGCGGATTCGGATCGGCTGCAATCACCCAGAGCGGCAAGTCTTTACCCGCATCGGCATTCCCCGGCGCATTGAGTCCGCCGATCGAAACGATTGGTGCCACAGCGGCGAAGGCTCCCGGTGCATCGAGCGCCATTTGCCAAGCCGCGATCCCGCCTTCATTGCTGCCGGTGGCGTAGACTCGGTTCTTGTCGATGCTCATCGATTTCACCAATTCATCCACCGCTTTCAACACCGCATCCGTCACGGGTTTCTGCCCCCAGTCACCCATGCCTGCGGGGATTTGCGGCGAGACCACAACGAACGGGAAATTCGACTTGAACAGTTCATTCCCCTTTTTCTCCAATTCCGCATCCGGACCGTGCAACACCAGATCCTTGAATGGCGTGCCGATCGTGTTGTATTCGTGAAGATACAACAGCAAAGGTGATGGCGAACCCGTTGGAGAATAGGCCTTGGGCACATAGACCGAGCACACAAGCGGCACCGGTTGGCCGTTGATCTGCACCGCCATCATCAGTCGATAGTGTCCAGGCGCGCGCGGTGGAACCTGTTGATGACTCAAATACGGCCCGGCGGCCTCCATTGCCCGTCGCTCGGCGGGATTGGGTCGCTTGTGTGAGAGTAACCATTCGTAAAACTGAGCGCTCGCGTAAAAAGGTGGCCAAACCGCGTGATCGGCCCCGGGTACAATCGTGTTCCGCACTTCTGCCAGATTATTTTTCAGGACGCCGATCATCTCGTTGTTGTGGTTCATCGCATCGGGATCATTCGTTCCGGAGATCATCCACACGGCAACATATTTGAGCTTTGCGGCGGCCTCCGGATGTGTGGTTCCGGCACAAATGGGCGCGATGGCGGCAAAGCGATCCGCCCCTTCCATCGCCGCCAACCAACAGCCTTTACCACCCATACTGAGGCCGGTGAGATAGACTCGATCCGGATCGGCCCTCACGCTGCTGATGGCCGCATCCACGATTTGCGATACGGCTTTGAACATCAGCGGTTGATCCCATCGCTCACCGCGCGGTGGACATTGCGGTTGCAGAATGATGAAAGGAAATGTCTCCTTGAACGGATTCCCGCGGCGTATTTCCATTCCGGGACCGTTGCTGAATGTCGCCTCGCCATCGGTCCCAACTTCACCGGCACCGTGGGTAAAAACGATCATCGGAAATTTGCGCGCGGTGTCAGTGTCGTACCCTTTGGGGAGAATCAGCGCGTACGCCATCTGCACAGGTTTACCGTCGATTCTCGCGACGTATTTAAGTTTGTATTCCCCGGGTTTGGTTGGGGGCCCTTTTGGAGTTTCCGGCTGAGCCGTCACACAGGCCGCGTGAGTGAGTAAAATCAAGCCGAGGATGGAGCACTTGCCAAATTTCATCATTTACTCCTGGGTTATTTTTCACGAAATCTGTTTTATCGCTGGGAATTAAAAGGTGGCATGGGCGTTTCGCCCGTGCTTCTTGCTGAAGAAAACGCGGGCGAGACGCCCACGCCACCTTTTAATTCCCAGCCTCCCTGGTAAACCAAACAGAATTAGCATTTTTGGTTTCTATCCCGCGATTCGCCGTACGTACGGAATCCGCATGACGACGGAGATCACTGCAAGGCTCAGTGCATACACGACGATCGCCATGAGGGGAATACCCAGCCAAATATTTGGCCACTCCGGGCCGAAGTGATACGAAAGCCAGTGGATACTTGTGGCACCCGGAATCCAAAGCCGGCGTGTGTACAAAATCTCGCGGAACATGGGGTGAATCAGATAAATTCCAAGCGTTGTCCCGGCCCACCAGCTTACGCGATATCTGGCCGCTTCCGATTTGGGCCAAGGCTTATTGAAACTGTTCACAAAGAGCAACCATGCGCAGATCGCCATGACGATGCGGACCGGGCTTAGAAAATCGTATTGCAGCATTTCCAGTGAAGGCGGGCCGTTCAGGAACGTGCCCGGCTTATGGAAAATATGCACCGTCAACCCGGTGCCGAGCAAGAGCACCAAGTACGATGCAACAAATCCGCCCCACGCGCGCCGAACACCTTTGGCGGATAGCGTTGTATCCCTCAGCAAATACCCCAATAAATAATACCCAACGAACGGCACAAAACGCGCAAATACGCTTGGCTCGTTGTGCGTGATCGCGTTCATAATGCTGTCGCCCGCGCTGAGCACGATTGCCATTCCGACCGTCCAGTATTGCATGTTTCGATTGGTGTGCCTTAGCCAAACGCGCAACATCGGGGTGAAAAAGTAGAGCCCGGCGATGCGAAAAATAAAGTGCAGGTGAACGTAAGGCTTGCCAAGGGCCAAGTTCAACCAGGCGGCGGTCCAGGATGGCGCCCACTGGGTGTACTTCACATCAAACCACATGAAAAATGCCGTCCAGAAGACGAGCGGCACCCCGATGCGGGTGAGTCGCTTGCGGTAGAAATCTCGCGGGTCTTCCACGCGTGTTGGGTCTAGCAGCAGCGCACCGGAAAGCATGATGTAGACTGGCACGGCCCAGCGGGTCAACGAATCCCAAATGTTACACACCCACCAGTTGCGATCGAGTACGTGGGTATCGAACAGCCGCAGATCGGCGACGTGCCCGATCACGACGGCGATCGTGCCGAAGATACGGATGGCGTCGCCATAATACATGCGGCGCGGTTTGCCGAGCGCGGGGGCATCGGCCGTTGCAGTTGCAGGCGACTCATATTCTAACTTAACTGCTTCCATGCTGCCTTTCATTTCACCGATGTCGTCTCGACCACGACGCGGAAACCCACTTGCTCATTGCGCATATCCGGTTCTTTTTCACTGCCGGGAGATCCCCATCGCACCGCGGATCGGCATGCGCCGGCCGGGTCGTTCCATGAACCACCCCGCCGCGCGCGATTGAACTGATTTGCCAGATCAACCCAGGCCGAACCATCGGCCGGTGCTTTTTCGTAATCATCGTGAAGCGTGTCCTGGCACCACTCCCAAACGTTCCCGTGCATGTCATATAACCCAAACACATTGGGCTTGTAGCTTCCGACTTTTGTCGTTTTGCCGACCGTGGACTTTGGATCGCCGGTATTCAAATTGGCCTGTCGGGCCGTCAAATGGGTTCCGAACGCAAACCGCGTCGATGCGCCGGCGCGGCAGGCGTATTCCCACTCGGCCTCGGTCGGTAATCGAATCACGACCCCCAGCTTGGTCGACATTTCTTTGCACCAGTTTGTCGCGTCTCCCCAACTGACCCCATCCGCGGGAAATTCAGCGCCCACATTTGAACTCGACTGGTTTCCGCGAATCACGCCCCATTGCGCCTGGGTGATCTCAAACTTACCGATGTAAAACGGCTTGCTGATCGTCACCGAATGAACCGGGCCTTCGCTGATGTCATGATCCGGATCATCATCCGGCGACCCCATCATAAACGTTCCCGGATTGATACGAACCAATTCAAGTTTGACGCCCTTCCCCAAATTTAGCGTCACTGCCGGCCCGACTAATTGCACCTTCTGTGGACGGCTTCGCAGACGGTGTTGCCAATAGCGCAACCCGGCCCCCATCACGCAAAGAAGCATCACCGCAGCGACAACCCATGTGAGGGCAGCACCCCGCCGCTCAGATCGACGGCTTTGCTTCAGAGGACTCATGATAAGGGTTCTTTTTTCGTTCATTTCATCTCATTTAATGGCTCGGCAACCGCTGCAACCGTTCGATACGCGATCTCCTGAAGATACAGCGCATCCATTTCGTCGATCGTGAGCCATTCTCTTGCACCGTCGTAAATTGTACGACTCAAACCAACCGGACTGCGGTGATAGAAATAGCTGTAAAAACAGCAAGCTGTCAAATAAGAGCCCGCCGCTGAAGGATGCTTACCATCAGCCTCATACATTTTCAAAGCCGGTCGGCCCTTCATTGCTTCCTGAAACGCAATTCCCACGGGAACGACATCGGTTCCCAGTTTCTGGCCCAGCGAACGATACGATTTCGTCAACACCGGTTGAATCTGCTGCTCTTTCTCTTTTGCCCAGGTCATAAAGAGTACTGTTTTGGCGCGGGCTTTTTTGATTTCTCCATCGAACAGCGTGGCGTATTTTGTGAACAGTGCCGGATGTTTCACCGGGCCTTCGCTGTGATCCTGCAGCACCACGTAATCCCAGTTTCCTTCTCGAATCCGTTCCAGAGCACGGCCATATTTCCAGTGCTCCTCCAAATCCATTCCCGCACCGGTCGACTGCTCGTAAATCGGGGGTCGGTCCCGCCAGCCCGGGCAGGAGGTTGCCATCTTCGTCCCGATCAGAACTTGCCCTCCCCAATACCGCGTAAAACTGTTTCCGATGAATAAAACTCGTAAAGATCCCGCGGGTCGCGCCGAGGGAGGTAATTTCGGTGGATCTGGCCGCATTGGTTGCCCGCGCCAATAACCCGATTCCGGCCCGAGCGCCGTATCCCACATGACCACAATCGCCGCCAGCAGCGCCACAAGCAACACCTTTCGCCGACGGCAAATAATCATGTCTCAGGGAAAATAGCGGAAGGAGTTGTGAGTTGCTAGTTGCTGTACTTGTCAGTGGTCCGTCGTGAGTGGTCCGTTGTAAATGCAAGGACTCGTTCAAAAATAATTCGCAACTGACAACTGACCTACGATAAGCTATCGTCTCAAGCATGCTTTTTTTCTGGTGGGCGATCGCCTTCCTCGCCATTTTTTTGATTGGAATGACCAAGAGCGGTTTCGGCAGCGGCGTTGGGCTGATGGTCGTGCCGATGATGGCGCTGGCCATGCCACACATTCTGCCCGAGCGCGGCGAGCGAGCGACGCTTGGCCTGGTGCTGCCATTGCTTGTAGCCGGGGATTTGATCGCGGTGTATCAATATCGCAAACTGTTCAGCCGTCAAATTATTCTGCGATTGATGCGCGGGACTATTTTGGGTCTGATCATCGGCGGATTACTTTTGGCCTGGTTTCACAATAAACCTCCTGCGACGGCGACATTATTGATTCGTCTGGAGATCGGTGCCGAGGCCGTGATACTCGTGGGTTTAAACTGGTGGCGTACGCTGAGCGGTGGCTCGACGATCCATACCCCGGCCGTCTGGAAAGACGATACCGTCGGCACACTCGCTGCGGCAAGCAGCACTCTGGCCCATGCCGCCGGGCCGATCATTACGCTCTATCTTCTGCCACAAAAACTGGGCCGGGATATTTTTGTCGGCACGAGCGCGATCTACTTCTTCATCGTCAATACCGCCAAGCTGCCGGTCTATTGGTATGGTGGTCTATTCGCCGATGCCTCACCGCTTTTTGGATCGCGGTTCCTGCCGATCGTCTTTCTCGGCGCGGTAAGTGGCTGGTGGATCAAAAGCCGAATCAGCGATCTGCTTTTTTCTCGCCTCGTCTACACGATTACTTTCTCGCTCGGTTGGTATTTGCTGATCGACGCGGGCTTCAAACTGTTCCAACGAAATCACGTTTGATTGCGTTTCACTCGCGAATATACCTCGAGAAGCCGATCCAGATGATGTTCTTGCGATAGAGTCGGGCGAAGCTCCAGGCAAGCGGCTGCCATCCGTTCGCGCGATTGATTGTCCAACATTTCCATGTATCGCTCGCGCAACGTCGCGGCATCGCGAGGATCGGATAACACAAAACCGTGCGTTCCATTGATCATGATCTCGCAGGCTCCGTTGAAGGCGGTGCTGATGACGGGGACGCCCATCGCCAACGCTTCAAGGACCACCAGGCTGCACGGATCATGGCGGGTAGGCAGGACAAAAAAATCAGCGGCGCGATAGAAACTGTAAGGATCCGTCGTAGGGCCCGCGAAAACGACGCGGTCAGCGACGCCATGATCGTGGGCGAGTTTGCGATACCTCCCCGGATCCTGTTTGCCGACCACGAGCAATGTCAGGCGGGCATCCTCCAAAGGCATCGCCTCGATCGCCTCGGCGAGTCCCTTTCGCTGATAGTCCTGGGCGATAATGAGGCCAACAACGCGATCTGAAGAGATGTTGAATTTCCGTCGAATCTCGATTCCGGCATTGGCCCGCAGATTTGGATCGAACTTATTCAGATCAACCGCGTTAAAAAGCGTTGCCAGTTTTGATTCAGGAAGCGTGGAATAATGCTTTCGCACGGTTGCCTTCACGTACTCTGAAAGACAGAGGACGACTGGCGCATCCGGCGAATCAAGCAATGAACGCTCGACTGTTGCGAATCGCTGCCGTTTGCCGTTGAAGCGATTCGCCACGCCTGCAAGGGAACGTCGTAACCCATCGTATTTTTCGTGCCCGGTCACCACCGCGTCAGCGGCGAGCCCGGCGTGAGGATGATACACGCGACACCACGGGATCGGCAGCATCGCATGCACGATGTCGAAATCATCCAGCCTCTCGGACATCACCCGACCGATAAACTTTTCGTATTTTCCGAGCTTGGTTATCGCTTCGAATTCAATCAGGATTTTTTTGGCCTGTACATCCGGGGCGAATGTCGAAGCCACCAGCGTCACGTCATGCCCGCGACGGAAAAGCCCGGCAGCCACGTCAATGGTGTACCGCTCCGCGCCGCCGCGGCTCGGGTCTGCATGAAGAATGACAAGCGCGATTTTCATTTACTCGGGAATGGAGATATTCCGACCCTTTTGTTTCTCCCGCAGCTTCGCATCGTGTCGGGCGATCCAGGCGCTCTTTTTTTCGATCGAACGACGTAAACGGTCGATCGACTCGAGTCCGCACTTCTCGCCATATCGCTGTAACCATCGCGTTCGCTGCTCGTCGGAGATTGGAAGCGATGTCGTGCTGTACCAGAATTGCGCGAGGTCTTTGACGATCCATCGCTGCCGCATGGGCCATCCCGGCAGGCGCGCTACGCGCGCGGCGTCGATCAAACGCACTTCCGTCGGATCGTTGTACTTCACGAAAAAATGGCACAGGTACAAGTCGCGATGGTGTAACCCGGCGCGATGGAGTTTGGCCGCCACATCCGCCGTTGGCTCCAGAATGCTTTCAAACGGCAAACCTTCGCGTACGGCTTTTTCGGCGTCGCGGTGATCGGTCAAATCCTCAGTGATGATGAAGCTCCGGCCGTCGATTAATTTACCCCAGCCGACGAGCGGCACGGTGGAGATGCCTTCAATCTCAAGCGCGCGAATTCCAAGGGCCTCTTCGTCGGCGGAGGTGCGTGTGCCGCGCTCGGGGAAATGGCGTTTGATATGCAGCCGAATGTGCCGGCCATCGGCCAGATCCGAATCGAGCGTGCAGTTTTGCCGCTCGCGAATCGATCGCCAGACTTTGATCTCCGGATGATCGAAGATCGCCTCGGCATCAATCCCGATTTCCCGAAGGATCGGTTGATATCGAGGCGCGGCATTGAATCTATGGCGAGGCGGTGATCGAAACATAAAACACGGCGGCTCACTCAAAACCCAACGACAAATCCAAACGCATGATAGTAGGGGTGGATTCACTCTGCTTTTAAAAATCGACTAATTCCCGGTTTGAAAATCACCTTCCCATCCACTACGACCAGTTCCTCGTCGAGGAACAACTGAACGGATTTCGTAAGCACCTGCGATTCAAGTTCAAGGCCTTTACGCTTTACGTCCTCCAGTGAATCAATCCCGACGTTGATGTGGAAGACATCCTGTAGAATCACGGGCCCTTGATCGAGTTGCTCGGTGACGAAGTGGGCCGTGCAGCCATGCACGCGCACGCCGCTTTCAAACGCCTGCTTGTAGGGAGAAGCGCCCGGGAAATAGGGCAGCAACGAAGGATGAATGTTGATGATCCGATTGCGATACGAAGCAATCACCCGGGCCGGCAGGATTCGCATGTATCGCGCAAGAACCACCAGGTCGACCTCATGTGAATTCAGTGATTGGTGAATCCAGTCGAAGTGTTTTTCCAGATCGTCCGCAGATTGCCATGCGAATTCTAGCCCTGCTGATTTGGCGACCGTTTCAAGATCGGGGTGGTTCCCAAGTACAACGGCAATGTCACCGTGCAACTTATGTTGCTTGAAATCGTTCACCAATTGTTTGAGACAATGCGGCTCTTTGCTCACCAGCAGCGCGATTTTCTTCCGCCGTTTTTCGCTTTGCAGGACGACGCGCACTTCCATATCGATTCGCTTACCGAGATCGATCAATCCGGTGATGATCTCGGATAAATCGCAGGATAGGTCGGCCAGATCGACCAGCATGTCCATCACGAAGAAACCGCGCACGACGCGCTGTTCGATGTCCTGGATATTGATGCCGCGCTCGGCCATGTAAGTGGCGAACTGGGCGACGACGCCCTTCTGATCTTTCCCAAGCACGCTGACGACCGCCAAAACCGGCTGAGCCACGATGAATCTCCCTGACAGGCGTTCTTCTGCCCGAAACACCGCTCGGCTTCAATCGAACGGCCACGCCAGTGTACATCGGGACTCAAGACTGACAACGGCACGCTGGTTGCGACCAAATCCCGAGGCCGGTCCGTTTTGCTTGGTAGACGGTTTAATCAGGTAATTATGGTCAGTGACACTCCCCCACGTACGCAAGAACAACGTCCTCGACACCGCGCCCGACAATTTGGCAAGTCGGCGGTGAAGATGGTGCGGAAAGGCGTGTTTGAATGTCTGGGGCCCGGCCTTATTACCGGAGCCTCGGATGATGATCCGAGCGGTGTTGCAACTTATTCGCAGGCCGGCGCGAAATTCGGTTTCGGCATGCTCTGGACGATGCTCTTCACGCTGCCGTTGATGGCTGCGATTCAGGAAATCAGCGCTCGCATCGGTCGAGTCACGGGCAGGGGTATAGCCGCCAATTTGCGAAAATATTACTCATCCTGGTTGTCCTATCCAATCGTTTTGATGCTGATTATCGCCAACACGCTGAACATCGGCGCGGATATCGGCGCGATGGGGGCTGGCGTTCAACTGTTAATCGGGGGGCCGGCGCATCTGTACGTGGTGTTGATCGCGATCGCATCCCTTGTACTGCAAATCCGCGTTCCTTATTGCCGCTATTCGAAGTTTTTAAAATGGCTCACCCTGGCGCTATTTACTTACGTGGGCGTGATCTTCACGGTGCATATTCCGTGGGGCAAAACGATTCATGCGATGCTGATTCCACCGATTCAATTCAACGCCGAATACCTTGCACTGCTTGTGGGCGTGCTTGGGACCACCATCAGCCCGTACCTTTTCTTTTGGCAAGCATCATTGGAAGTTGAGGATTTGGAAGCTGCGCCGAATGAAACCGCCCTGAAACAAGAGCCCGCTCAAGCCAGAGAACAACTTCGGCGAATTCGACTGGACACGTATGTCGGTATGACGTTTTCCAATCTCATTGCGTTCTTTATCATTCTCACGACCGCGACAACCCTTTTTGCAAACGGCGCGACGAATATTCAGTCCGCTGAGCAAGCTGCCAGCGCGCTGAAGCCGATTGCGGGACGCCTGGCGTTTTTTCTGTTCGCGGTTGGCATCATCGGCACCGGCATGCTCGCGTTGCCGGTCCTTGCCGGCTCGGGCGCATACGCGCTTGGCGAATTACTGAATTGGCCGATCGGTCTTGAGCGAAAGTGGCGCGAAGCCAAGGGTTTCTACGGCATTCTTGCCATGGCGACGATCATCGGGGCGGCAATGAATTTCACCCACATCGATCCAATGAAAGCACTTATCTGGAGTGCGATCATCAACGGCGTCGTCGCCGTACCAACGATGATCGTGATGATGCTTATGACTCACAATTCAAACGTGATGGGGAAGCTCACGCTGATTTCCAGAAATCTCCGAGTCATGGGTTGGATCGCGACGGCCGTGATGCTGATTGCGGTGATCGCGATGTTTGTGACGCTGGGGAAATAGAGTTCTTTCAGCGCAAAGTCCGCGCGCTCATGATATCGTCGTAAAGCGATTTGGCCTTTTTCCCGGTCAGTGTTTGAGGATACTTCTTGCTGATGGATTCGCAGTAATCCGCCACATCCAGTCGTTGCTCGTATTTGGCGCGCGGAATGACGGTGTTTAGCTTGCTGAACATGTCCCGGGCGGCAAATTCATCCTGTAGCGGTTTGGATATCTTCAGTTTTTTCAATGGGTCGACTGTCCCCTTTGCGAGATCTTCGCCCGCGAATGCGCTCGCGATTCTTGAATACTGATCGAAGGCCGCCACCGGATCGCTCTCCACAGCGGCATCTGCCTCTGCCTTCCACTTCTCCCCTTCGGCATGCACCACATCCTGAAACAGTTTCTCCGCCGACGCCGCCAATTCTTTGTTGATCGACTTCCGCAGTGGCCGCAATTGCTTCAAACCAAGCTGGTAATGATTCCATTCTAAAAGATCGACGATTCCATCGAGTTTCTTGTCATAACCACCGTCTCTATATTTCCATTTGACGTCTTTGAGAGCCGCATCCACATCCGAAGGAGTGACGCTGGTGATGCCGAGCGTTCCGTCAGCATGGATCATGCGCAGGTACACGGAATACTCACCGCTGAATGTTGCGCTCATCTGTCCAATATTGTCGAAATACATCGGGTATTTCACGTCGATCGGCTTGAGCAACGCCTTGGATAAATTAATGTCGCGACGGCCATTGATCACGCCAAGAAATGCCACGGGCTTATCGCGAAACAGATCATATAGTTCGAGTTTTTTCTTTACATCCTTCGGTGAGTCGAGGTAGGAAGGATCGAACGAGAAGACAATCACCACTTTGCCTTGATAATCACTGAGATGACGATCCACCCCATCGGTCCAGACGCCCGGTGCAAAATCGACCAGGGAATTGCCGGTGGTGAAGGAACGCGATCCGGTTGGGTTTTTGGGCGTTACCGTATCGGCGGCCACTGCCACGAAGCCCCAGAGCAGCCAGCAGACAACAATAAATTGTAATTTTCTGACGCGAGCGCCGATTCTCGACCCATATTTTAAAAACGGCATTTGACGACTCCCGAAGCACACCAGGAAAGAAGTCTACTTCATGAATCCGTTCCCGTGCACCATCTCCACCGCTTGGTCATACACCCCAAGGCAAGCCTTGGCCGCATCGGCCCAGGAACGACGTCGGACTTCGAACGAACCATGCTGCCGTAATGTGCTGGCCAAAGGTGGATGCTTCAGCACGGCGACGATTTTGTTCGCCATCTCATTGATATCCCAGAAATCGACCTTCAGCGCATTGTGCAGCATCTCGCTGACACCGCTTTGTTTGCTGACGATGACCGGCACGTCATGGCTCATGGCTTCCAGCGGGGCAATGCCAAAAGGCTCGCTGACGCTGGGCATTACATACAGATCGGCCATCTTGAAGACTTTTTCCACGTCACCGCCGCGCAGGAACCCAGTAAAGAGCACCTTATGCCCGATGCCCATGGCGGCGGCCATCTCGATCGTGCGGCGGATCATGTCGCCGCTGCCGGCCATCACGAACTTCACGTTGTCCATCACCTCTAGCACCTTCTTGGCGGCGGCGATGAAATATTCGGGGCCTTTCTGCATCGTGATACGGCCGAGGAACAGGACAATTTTTTCGTCCTTGTGAATGCTGTACTTCTCCTCGTCAAACCCATTTCCATTCACGTCAATGGCGTTGTAAACGACCTCAACTTTGTCGCTTTCAATGCCGTAATGATGGGTGATGAGATTTTTGGTCAGTGAACTGACTGCAATCACCTTCATTGCGCTGTGCATGCCGCGCCGTTCGATGTCATAGATACGCTGATCGACATGAACCCCGCTGCGATCGAACTCCGTGGAGTGGATGTGAACGACCAAAGGTACACCCTTTAAACCCGCGACGGCCATGCCTGCCGGGAAAGTCATCCAATCATGGGCATGCACCACATCGAACGATTCATTTCGAGCAATCTCCGCAGCGAGTGCGGCGTATCGCTGGATTTCGGAGAACATGTCTCCGGCATACACACCGCCGACCTCGGATGGAGAATTTACATATCCGGGCATAGCCGTGTCGGCCGCGGAAACCGGTGCGGGAATGGGCGGCGGAGTCGAAACGACTGGTGTGAAGATCGGCCGCTGCGCCTTGGAGGTGGTTCTGGGTTGGATGGGAGCTTCGTATTTCGACGGGGCTTCGTAAGGATTGGTGAGCTGCGCGTCGATGGTGCGGAAAGTCACATTTTCAAATTCATCCAGTCGCATTTCCGTAGCCGGGGCGGCCAATGGACTACTTGCATGCGGACTGACCAGGCGAACGTGCGTCGAAAAAGGAGTCGAAACCGGCCGTGGCAGGACGAAAATAATGTCTGTGCCCAATCCACTCATTGCTTTGGTGAGCCCATAGCAAGCCGTGCCAAGACCGCCACTGATAAACGGTGGGAATTCCCATCCAAGCATAAAAACGCGCATACCAACCGACTTTCTGCACCGCAGGCTATTGAGCGGTTCGTTATTCGCTGGCACAAATGGCGGACGATGTGCGAAGTCCCCTCAATCGCCCGACCGTTACAAATTAAACCGTCTGACCGCAAATGCAAGCATTCCCGATGCGCAAAACAGTCGCATTCCGATCTTTCCGGTAGAATCGTCACTGGATAATGTGCGAAACCTAAACCATTTCTGAACACGCAAGCGTTTGCTACCGTTTTATTGGCGGTTTACAGTAGGCAATGTGACGGAACCTCATCCCCCAATATTTATGAATGATGAAGCGTGCCGGGGTGACATTGAATCCGTGCCCGTTATTTATACCCGTTATTCGCCGCCTTTGCCCATGACCTGGCTTGAGCGGGGCATGGCCGCGACGATTGCCCTCACTTGTTTGAGCGTTTTGTGCATCGCCGCCTGGTTGCGACCTGATCATGGGGGTACTGGCACGCACCTTCAACTAGGTTTGTTGGCGTGCGCGTTCAAGATCCGCACGGGGCTGCCTTGCCCCAGCTGCGGATTCACCACCGCATTTTCTTATTTCGCCCACGGTCATTTTTTGGCAAGCATTTACACGCAGCCGATGGGCACTATGCTGGCGCTAGCAAGTGCCGTTGCGGTTTGGATCGGTTTTTACATTGCCGTTACGGGTCGGCCGGTTCATCGATTGTTCAAGCTCTTGTCCAGCCGATACTATCTCATGCCTATCCTGAGTTTTGCTTTGCTGGCGTGGGGGTGGAAAATCTTCCTTACGCTCACCGGCCGTGATGGATGGTAATATGCCGGCCTAACCAAGACACCCCTGAGGAGACCTGTATGCCTTTCCGCCCGCCGCGCTCTGTTTGGCTTTGTTGTATCTGCTGCTTGTTCCTGACCGCCTTTGGATCCGGCTGCAATATTCTGGGTGCCGCCGCGCAGGTCTTGCCACAACCCGATATTTTACCATCCTATAAAGGACTGTCCGGTCAGACCGTCGGTGTCATGGTCTGGGTGGACCGCGGTGTTCGGATCGACTATCCCGCCTTGCCCGGCGATATCGCCCGCGGTTTAACGGGCAAGCTCAGCCAGGTCACTAACCCGAAAGATCCGAAGGAACTGGAAAAAGTGCCCCCGGAAATGGCGCACATTCAATACCTGAATCCGATGTCCATCCTGCGCTTTCAGGAAGATCACCCGGAGTTGGAAGGTTTGCCTTCCACCGATATCGCCAAACGGCTCGGCGTGACGCGCGTGATCTATCTTGAAGTCTACAGCTTTGAGACACGTCCTAATGAATCGATCGACCTTTTTAAGGGGACACTCCTTTCCAAGCTCGAAGTGCTGGAAATATCTACCGGCCCCGACGGCGTCAAAACCGCCCGCTTCGCTTACTCCGATCCTGATTTACGGAGTGTCTATCCCCCCAATCGCCCGGAAGGAATTGCCGGCACGGATGTCAGCTCCGAATACATTTATCGAAAAACCGTCGATCAATTCACCACGGACGTGGCGATCAAGTTTGTAACACACCCTTCGGAGCGATAGAACATTTTCAGCAGGCACTGGAAGAAAAAGCTGCAACGGAAAAACGAATGCGATCAAAATCTTTCCTCATTTTCGGCCTGCTGACCGCAGCTTGTCTCCTGCCCTTCTGTTCCGGCTGCAATATCATGAGCGCGCTGGCCTACAAAACGATGGGCCCGAACAAGCTTCCGGCTGAGTACACCCCCGCGAAAGAACCGACACTGGTACTTGCCGAAAGTTACGGCAAAGCCAACGATCTTCAACCTTATGCAGATCAACTGGGGAATCTGGTATCCAGGGAACTTGAGGCACACAAAGTAGCCCCATTGGTTGACGACAAGAAACTGATGGCCCTGCGCGGTGAGAAGGCCAACGGGTATGACAAGATGAAGATCCCGGATGTCGGTCGAGCCGTTGGCGCGAAGCAAGTGGTCTATATCGATTTGAAGCAATGCGGCATCCAAAGCGTTCCTGGATCAGACATGTTCCAGGGGTCGATCGAAGCCAACGTTCGCATCGTCGACGTCCAGACCGGACAAACGCGCTGGCCAGATGTGGGAGACAGCCATCCGTTCAAAAAAACGACTGAATTTACACGCCGCGATGCCCGCGATACGCCGCTGGCAGTTCGCAATCTGATGCTCGAAGATTTGGCCGCCGCAATCGGCCGACTCTTTTACGAGGTGAAACCTGATTTTGAGGGAGGCAAGGGCGAGCCGAATTAGAGCATTTTTCAGCTTGAAATATCGCCGGAGTGGCAATTTGCAGGGTGTAGGGTGGGTGTACTCGCCAATACCGTCCGGTATTCCGTACCCTCTGCCAGGGCGAGTTGTTGGGTATTCTTTTTTCCGCACTCCTGCCCCTGAGGTGACGGCCGCTGCAATTTTTGCCGCTGGAAGCTGCTTTTTTGGCGCATGCGGCGGCTTTGGCGTTCTTGCCGGCGCAGCAGGGGCCGGCACTTACCGGGCTT
>JBBRMF010000022.1:0-34066 GCA_038230975.1 Tepidisphaerales bacterium | reverse complement strand
CGAATCGTCTGGACGACTTCCCGCCGCAGTTCACGTGCGGGGGTTTTGTCTTTCGTGCGAACCAAACCCGCATCAATGGTTCGATACGCGATCGCTCGTTCAAACGGAATTTCGCGCAAAAGTGGTTTTTGATTCGGATGACTCGTGGCTGTGAGCCGCACTGGAACGGGGTGATTGGTCATGCGACCCTGAAAAAAGGCGGATAAACCGCTGACGATACAAAGCATTGCCGCGATCGCGCTGAAGGTTAACGCGGTGCGAATCTTCCAGTGGCTGTCGAGAATCCGGCGCGGCGCGGCTTCAGTTGCAGTTTGGCTCATGAAAAACGGTTCGGCTCGACCGGCAAGCCCATCCAACTCGGTGTGGAAATGCTTCTGCAAAAGCGTGTCGATTTCGTTGTTATCTGTATTCATGATCGCCTCACGGAACATTTGCAAAGGTTGGTTTAAGAATCGCTTACTTCGTGCGCGGCTCGGGTTTATTCCTGCACCATCACCACGGAAAGGCGTTCTTTGAGCACCTGTCTTGCGCGGCTCAATCGCATGTCCACCGCTGCGGCGGTTATTCCCAGCAGTTCACCAATCTTTTCGCTCGGCAAACTCTGATAATATTTCAGCACCACTGCGGATCGGGAAATATCGTCCAGTTCATCCATCGCCGCTGAAATCTGCGCCCGGGTTTCACGGCATTCCATCCCATGGCCCGGCCGCATCCAGTCGCGCGTGTCCTCGATCGGTTGGTCCGTCAGCGGACCGGATATTGGCTTGAGCTTCCTTCGATGGTCGATCGCGATATTCCGGGTGATCGTGCAAAGCCATGCCGGAAACTGCGCCGCATTTTCAAGCTCGCCGAGCTTTTGCCAGGCTTTCAAAAAACTCTCCTGCACCACATCCACCGCGCCGGCGGCATCGCGTAGGCAGCCATAGGCGACTGCAATCGCCGTTCGCTCAAACTTCCGAATGAGCCGCGCAAACGCCGCGCGATCCTGGCGCTGCGACTGCTTTACCCATTCGGTCCAATCGTCATCCACGAAGCGCTCCTGACCGTTGCTACCTGTAAGACGAGAGCTTGCACGCAATTCTAACACACCGACCGGATTTGTAGATTTTTTTTTAGCGGCAGTGCCGAAGCGTTTGTGTGTCGTTGGAAAGAACGCGTGCCTTCGGCACTGTCGCTAAAAAATTGATCGATCCAGAGCATTTTTCCAATCATCGCGATATCATGCGTGGCACCCGTCGTATGTAATTCAAGTTAACGAAATGGAACTGCCATGGAGTACGACATTCAACTTGAAGAGGTCACCCACCCTCAACCCCTTGCCGTCGTGCGTCTTCGGGCGCGCCCACAGGAACTTTCCAAGGTCGTTCCGCAAGCCTGCGGCATCGTTTGGAACGTGATCCGTTCGCAACAGATCAAGGGCGCGGGTCGGCATGTTGCGATATATCTCGACGGTCAAATCAACCTTGAAGTTGGTGTCGAGTTGGCAGCACCGTTTGCCGGAGCGGGCGAAGTGGTTGGTTCGTCGATCCCAACCGGGCGGGTCGCGAAAGCCACCCACCTGGGCCCGTATGGCAAGCTCCACGAAGTCCATACGGCGATACGCGACTGGTGCGCCCACCATCGCCATACACTCGCCGGGCCGAGCTGGGAAATCTACGGTCATTGGATCGATGAATGGAACCGCGACCCCTCACAGATCCGAACCGATGTGTACTATCTGCTGAAAAACAACGGCGACGTAAAGAGCTGATCTCTGATCGCAGTCAATTCGGACTGCGGATTGGATTTTACATCTATGACCCGTTTCAGTGACGTTATATGGCAGCCGTGTCGAGAACCGCTTCACATCACGCTGGCGCGGACGGGTACGATTGCGCTGGTGATTGGCGCGGTGCTCGCGCTCAATCGGGGCGGGCTGTCGCGCTGGCCGATGGCAACTCTAGTGATGTTATGGCCCGCGTTCGGTGGTCATTGGGTGGAGCTTTTTTTTCTCAATTTTCTACGCCCGCGCCTGCCGGTTGCGCGTACGGTGCAGGTCGGGGTTCGTGTTGGGGTCTGGTTTATCGGCGGTGTCGTTCTGGGCCTTGGCATGCGGCTGACCGCGATCCTGTTAACCGAATTCCCGCGAGCGCGCTGGCCCGCCTGGTGGATCGCGGGCCTCGCATTCATCGGCATCGAGTTGGTGGTTCACTTCATGATGATGTTGCGCGGGCGACCGAACTTTTATACCGGGCGCGGTTAGTCGGGAGATACCTTCTAAAATGGGTTCACCTCACGCGTACCTTCGGCACTGTCGCCAGGAAATTGATTTGTTCAGAAGGGGGCCATTACTCAATTTGCATCAGTGTTGTCCCTTGATATAGAATTGCAAGGATGCCAAGACAACCCCGATCATCACGTGGCGGAGTCGTTTACCATTGTCTGAATCGCGCTAATGGCCAGCAAAGGCTGTTTCTGAAGCCGGCGGATTACGACGCGTTTGTGGATCTGCTGGCCGAGGCGACCGAGCGGGTGCCGGTGGTGGTGCTGGGGTATTGCCTGATGCCGAATCACTGGCACTTGATATTGAAGCCAAAAGGCAATGATGATTTGCCGCGGTTTATGTCATGGCTCGGGGTAACGCATGTCCGCCGGCATCATGCACGCTATGAAACGCGCGGCGGGGGGCATCTGTATCAGGGTCGATTCAAATCCTTCCCCGTTCAGGAGGATCGTCATCTGCTTTCGGTCCTTCGCTTTGTCGAGTCCAACCCCTTGCGGGCGAAAAAAGTGAAGCGGGCCGAGAAATGGCAATGGAGTTCGTTGGCAGCGCGGGTGACGGGCGAATCGCCGGTGAAACTGACGGCATGGCCGGTACGTCGACCGCCGAATTGGCTAACGCAGGTCAACCAACCTTTGGATAAAGCAGATCTGGCCAGCGCCCTGCATTGCATCAAGCGGGGTGCCCCGTACGGCGACGCGAAGTGGATCACCAAAACGGTCGCGAAGCTTGGTTTGGAACATACCCTCCGCTCCATCGGTCGGCCGAGGAAAACGATCGAAGAGTAAAACGCCTGGCGCTTGGGCATCGACTTGAGGTTCATCATGCGATTTCGCCTTGATGCGAAATGCTTCGTGTCGCTTACGGTGATTGTCGGTGGATGCGCTTCAACCGAATCATTCCCGCAAGATGTATTGCCCCCCAACCTCTACCCAGCGCGTGCGCCGGAGCCGCCGACCGTGCCAATGGTTCTGCCGGTGAGTATCGGGCAATCGGTGGAAGGTCGACCGATCGAGTTATATCGATTCGGTCTTGCCGCGCGGCCGGTTCTGATCATCGCCACCATTCACGGAAATGAACGAACCAGTGCCGCGTGTGCCGAGGCGTTGCTGGAACGTCTTCGAAATGACCCGGGCATCACGAAGAATAACGCCGTTGCACTTATTCTCATCGCCAACCCGGACGGCTTCGCGCGCCATCTGCGCCATAACGCGCATCACATTGATCTCAACCGCAACTTCCCCGCTCCCAACTGGACGAAGGGACAGCAGGGGTTGTTTCACGGAGGATTGACTGCCGCCAGTGAACCGGAAACCAAGGCCCTTGTCGCGTTGATTGAAAGGCTGAACCCCCCGCGCATCCTCTCGATCCATTCGATGCCGCAGCCTTGTAACAATTATGATGGCCCGGGCAAGGATTTGGCTGATGCGATGGCCGTGTACAACGGCTACCCGGTGAAGTCTTCGATCGGTTACGCGACCCCGGGCAGCCTGGGTAGCTGGGCTGGGATTGATCTCAAGATTCCGGTGATCACGCTTGAGCTTCCAATGAGCCTGAAAGACGAGATCGCGATCCGGCGGAATCAGGGCGCGATATTGGAATTTATTCGTCTCTGAAAAAATAAATGCACGTGGCTGTGTGCCATCGTGCATTCAATTTCGGTCGTCGTTTAAAGCCGCAGATGCTTTAACCCCGGTTATTCCTGCATTGGAATAATGGCAGGAATGCCAGCTTTGGACATCCCTCCATCTTTTGACGTTGGATCGCACCACAGAATGGAAGGTCCTTTGTGGCAAAATTCATTGAAGCGTATGCCCGAGATTACATCGCAATGGCCATCCATGTGGGCGATTGTTGTACCTTTATTATGGCGGATGGCAACGCCTTCAATGGGGTAGTTGGTTGAGTCATTCGCGCCGTTCAATTCCGTTTTGGTTCCGGGAATGTCCCAATACACCGCGTCATCCGGATGAAATTTCGTGATCTTCAGGCCAAGGAACTTATTCTCACTGTAGGCGCTGATCGCGCCGTTCATGGAAATGTCGCTGAGATTGTTTACGCTGCCTCTGGGGAATGATACTCCGTCTGAAGGGCAGTGATACACACCCACATGGTTCACAAACTGCCAGATCTGGCCGCCCATGACTTCCGACTGTACGCCCTTCATGCTGCCAAGATCCGCGTAAAGCCAGGTGGGATGTAATGATTGATCGGCCCAACCGGTGAAAGGCAGATATCCTTTATTCTCATTCGTATACATGATCGTCGCCGTCATGATCTGCTTGTAATTCGACAGGCACTTGACGGTTAACGCCTGCTTACGAGCCTTGCTGAGAGCGGGAAGCAGAATAGAGATCAGCAGGGCGATGATGCCGATCACCACCAGCAATTCAACCAGTGTAAATGCTCGGCGACCAGACGAGGATCTAGCAAAGGGTCGGGAAAGAATGCGAAATGACATAGACGCTCCGCGATATAATTGAACAAGATAAAACGATTGCACAAGAATCTTATCCGAAGTTAACCAAAATTGCCAGAATATTTCACCGAAAGTTGCAGCTCGAGCGCGCCGCATGATTTTTGGACCGGATTAATGGGATGTACGACCCAAAACTCGTAGGGTTCGCCGTTGAATAATTTAATTCATTGTGGCGAAGAACCGCATTCATCACACCGGGTTCTTACCTCGGGCGGATGTTCACACAGTTCCAGGCCATCAAATGAAACGAACTGAATCGGGCGATGGAAGATGGCGTTTCTGTCGCGCGGATAGCCGGTATCGAGTAGTGGCCCCTTTTCGTGCATCGAACAAAGATTGTGATGCCATAAATATCTTGACTTTGCACCGCGGGATCGCCATTGTGCGTCGAACAACTTTGACGATCACAACGGAGGAAAGATGAGCATCGAATTTCTACGGCAGGCGTTCAGGGGAATCTGTTTTGCCGTTGCCATGACAACGGTATTTCCGGCAGGCGCGGCGACGATTTATTACACTCAGCCGATTACCGGAACCGTGCTTCGGACGGACGGTAAGACGACCGCCACGCTTGCCAGCGGTTTGAGTGGGCCTTCCGGGGTGGCACTGGGCCCGGATGGCAACGTCTACGTTTCGGAAGAAGGCGGGCGCAAGCTCGATCGGTTTTCGCCGGCAGGAAAATTGCTGGGTTCATTGACGGCATCTGCCGCCCATACGTTTGTGGGATTCACCATCGCCACCGACGGGCTGATTTACGCAAGCTACAGCACGGTCAACCCTGAAAACATGGGATACATCCAGCGTTTTAATCCCTCCGACTTTTCACCCGCCGGCAGTGGATTGGCGACGGCAGCCGATCTTTCGCGATATTCTTTGCTGAACACTTCCACGTATTACGAAGGGTTGGCGCAGGGAGCCGATGGCAACTTCTACGCCGCCGGAACGCGCACGGGTTCGGTCGATGTCTATCAGGGTACGATTGCCGGCCCTTCGCAGCCGGGGACACTGCTTCAAAAGTTGAGCGGCGGTTTAACCTCCCTCTCCGACTGCACGGTTGGCCCGGACGGAGCTGTGTACGCGACGGATTTTTCCAAAAATCAGATTCTGCGATATGACGGTAAAGTCTTCAAGACGTTCGCGTCTGTATCCCTCAACCAGCCGGAAGATTTGCATTTCGACACCGACGGACTTCTCTATGTGACGAATGGCGGGACGAACCAGATCCTTAAATATCAGGGTCCCGGCGGCATCACCCCCGGCGCGTACGCGGGTGTTTTTGCATCAACCTCGTCCCGGCCCAGTCGGTTTACCATTGTCCCCGAACCGACGACCGGGTTAGGGTTGATCGGAATGCTGATTCCCTTCGCGCTTCGCCGGCGCGTGCGCCACTAGCCGCGCGTGCTTGTCTCCTGTCGCCGTCTTACTCCGTCCGGAAGGTACTTGGATACAAAATCCAATCGCCTTTGTTATCGGATGATTTACGGATGCCCCAAGTGGCGGCGTCGGGACGATGGTCATATCGGTCTTTGGCGGGCAGCGTTCCACCATCATCCAATCCGTCGTCGCCTACGCTGTACACGATGGGGTGGCCGTCCACCAAACGGTATTTCACATCGTTTCCCGTGACACGGTCGGCCGGCACGGCGGGGAGGTAATGGGGGACCAGATCAGTCAGCGTCGCCGGGCATTTTCCATGGTCACGTCGATACAACTCGAGCGCGATGCCGACAACTAATCCGTCCCGATGACCAAGGCAACGTTCCGCGTAGACGACCGCATCGGAGTGGTTCAAAATAAATGGATGGCCGACCAGCCGATACTGCGGAAGATTGACCAACCTCTTACATTCGGCGTCGATCTCTTTCAACTTTGATTGTCGCGTTGGAACGTGCAATGCCGCCTCATACATCCCGTTGATTCTCTCGGCATCACGCACTAATTCAGCGCGCGAGGCAACGCGAGCCATCGCGCCGGCCACGGCGACGGTGCGTGAGATTCGCATCACGACGGCTCGTGTGCCCGAAAGTTCGTAGTCGTAGTTGGCACTTGGGCACAACGAAACAAAGCCGAGCTGCGTGATGCGGCCGTCACCTTTTCCATCGTCCGTGTAATAATGCTGCACCTCATCCAGCATCGTCAGATGATGGAATCGAAACGTCATCAGATCGGAAGCGGTTCGAAAATCCGCAAGGCGGTGCGCGTATCGGACCAACTGTTCATTCGTAAACAAATCTGGACCCAGGGTCAGCGCGCGGTCGAGCGAGTCGAGTGCCCACCAGAAGTAGCGCGGCCCAGCAAATGGAACCGGCAGCAGCTGGTCAGATTGTGTGAGTTGTCTTTGGATATCGAAAAGAGCCTGTAGATCGGAATGCAGCGTTTCAGTCTGTTTCTGCTCCGCAGCGTATTTGATTTCGAAACTGAGAAGTTCCACGAGATCACTGAGGCCAGCCAAGTGTGATGCGGCATCGAGAATTTGGCTCTCCATGCCAACGGGCCGTGTGGGGCTGAAGAGGGTTCTACCGGGGTCTACCGGAATATCGGTCTTCGCGGCCGGTAAATCAAAACCGAAAAGGGGTTTGCGTGAGCCCTCGCGCGTCAATTGCGCGGCTTTAGTTTGCGTTTGCACCCACGCCGCGATTTCAGGCCAATGCTTTCCATCCATACCGTTGTCGAGGATATCGGGACGACGGTAGAGTTCGCTGCCGGGATGGACCAACGCCAGATGCGCCTTTTCGTAGATCGGCCAAGCTCGATTTTCCAGAGGAATGTGCTGGAGCGGGCGGTTCACTTCCGCCACATAGTCGATCGCGACGTTGGAACGCCCGACGGCGAAATAAATCCCCATGGCGACATACCCGGCGATTGCGATCGCGGCTACAACGCAGGTTGCTCGCCACACATGCCATAGCATCGGCCGAAGACGTACTTTCGCGCGACGCAATAACCTCGATGCCGCATCGGGATCACCAAACGCCAGGATCATTTCATCCGCGGTTTTTCCATCTTCCAGACCGTCCAGAAAGTGCGAGATCAAATCATCAACCACCTCGATTTGTTCCCGTTCCCAAAGCCGCGTGCGTTTGACCACTCGGCTGATCAGTTTGGCCACCGAGGCCGGAAGTTTGGCTTGCATCAACCGTTGCTGCGCCGCGCGCGGATAAGTCCCCGTTACCCGACCCCGCAAAAGTTCCTGTACCGGCGTACGCATCAGCTTGACGAGATAGTTGGATTCCATCGCTTCGGACATGGCAGGCTCCCAGAAATTTAACGGAATTAAATCACGCGACGAAGTACTTCACGATTGGGTTATCCGCCCGTGATTCCCAGTTTCCCCATCGCCAACGTCAGCGCATTCCACTGTCGCATTTGAGCGGCGAGTTGTTGCTTCCCTTTGGTCGTGAGTCGGTAATACTTGCGTGGCCGTGCGCCGGTGCTGTCGATTCGAAAATCAATCAGCCCTTTCGATTCCAGATTGTAAAGCATGGGATATAGCGTGCTTTGGCCCATGGCAAGCACGCCTTTACTACGATGCTCCAGAAGCTTGACCAGTTCATAACCATATCGCTCGCCGCCTTCGAGAATTCGAAGTACGGCGACCGGACCCGCTCCGCGCATCAGTTCTTTTTCGATCTTCATAAGCTACTCCTGTTGAAAATAGTATGTATAACATAGTATGTAATGTCAAGCGAAAAATTGGAATTGCGCTTTTGATTTCTCCGCTCGTTTTTCCTTGGCGTTCTCGGCGTCTTGGCGTTCAACTTCTCTATAGAGATCCAAATCGAGTTAGCGCTCCGCAAAGTCTGCTTGACACATCTCCCCGGCGTTCGGATACTTTCCGCCTTCGCCCGGTGGTCGGGCAAAGCGGCAACGGAATCGACATCCGCACGGAAATCGCAGGAGAAGCCTTGGAAGAACAATTGGCGAATCGGCTAGTGAAGCGAGTGACCGCCACCCTGCTGGTCGCGGCGGGCACCGTCGCGATTGCGGGGGGATGCTCCGAAAATCCGCCGCCTTCCCGCGTGGCAAATTCGTCCGCGCAACCCGCCGTGCATTCCAATGCGAACCCCCACTCTGCGTCCGCGCAAACGGTTGACTCTGCGCGAACCGATGAACCAATTGCGATGGTGAATGGCAAGCCGATCGGCCGCGAGCAACTGGTCAAACCGCTGGTGGAAGCGTATGGCTTGAATCTCCTGCTCCAGATCATTCAACTCGAGCTTTCCCGTCAGGATGCCGCCAAAGCCGGCGTGGCGGTGACGCCCACCGACATCCACAATGAGCGATCGATCATGCTCAAGGGATTTTTCCCGGAGGCCGAGCTCGGAGACTACGATCAGTTGCTGGTGCAGTTGCTCAAGCAGCAGGGAATCACTCAGCCGCAATGGGAGATTTTGCTGGAGACGAATGCCAGCCTGCGAAAGATGGCGATCCCGCTCTGTGCCGGCAAGATCACCAACGACAACATCAAGCAGGCGTTCGACGTGCAGTACGGCGGGATGGCGCGGATCCGAGATATTCAGATTTCCAACATCGCCGAGGCACAGGAAGTCAAGCGACGATTGGCTGCGGGGGAGAAGTTTGAGGATGTCGCCCGCGCCATGAGCCGCGACCCGCGCATCGCGGCCCTCGGTGGGGAATGGCCACCATTCTCGGCGAAGTCCACGACCGTCAGCGATGTAATCAAGCAGCAGGCGTTTGGTTTGAAAGTCGGTGAAGTCTCCGATGCGCTCAATACCGAAGGCGTATTCCATGTCATCAAAGTGGAAGAACGCATGCCGCCGAAGTTGGCCAAGTTTGATGAACCAACGCGTGGGTCGTTGCAAAATGCGTTGATGGATGGCTTGATCCAGAACACGATGAAGATTCTGCGCAATCAGTTGGCCGCCGAAGCGATGCAGCCGAACATCATGCAGATCAAGGATCCAGAACTAAAGAAGCAATTCGATCAAAAGGTTGACGAGCATAAACAGGTCGCGCAGGAAGAAGAGAACGCCCGCCGTCAGCAGACGATCAAACGGCTCTTTCCGGCGACGGGACCGGCATCACCGCTGCCACCGACCACACTTCCCACTCGCACGGAGTCCGGTGACCGGCCGCCCGCTACCAAGTCCGGAGCGGCCACTTTGCCCGCTGTTCCGGACGCCTCAAAAAAGTAGCTCGATCCAAAAACGTGACAATTCCGCTGTGAGTTTGGAAATAAATTCGTAGCATGGGCTACCCGCTCATGTCTTCATTTTGAAAACATAGACTGGTAGCCCATGCAACGGATCTAAAAAAAAAGAAATCAAATGAGCGATACAAACAATCATAAATTTCAAGTTGAAGTCGGCTCGCGTATCTCGCGATTGCCTCCTTACCTCTTCGGCCGTATCAACAAAGTGAAGTATGACCTGCGCGTGAAGGGGATCGATGTGATCGACCTCGGCATGGGCAATCCCACGGACCCGACCCCAAAGCCGGTGGTCGATAAGCTGATGGAAGCCGCCCTCGATCCGCGCAATCATCGTTACTCGGTCAGCAACGGAATCGCCGGTCTGCGCAAGGAAGTCGCCAAGAAATATAAGAAAAAGTACGGCGTTGATCTCGATCCTGAGACGGAAGTGATCGCCACGATCGGCAGCAAGGAAGGCTTCAGCCATCTGTGCCTGGCGATGCTCGGGCCGGGCGATACCATCGTCGTGGGCGATCCGGCTTTCCCCATCCACATCTACGCCCCCGCGATGGCCGGCGCAAATGTAATTCGCGTACCGCTCGGCAATGATCAGGCGTTCCTCGATCGAATCGAGAAAGTGTTCACGGAGCTCTATCCGAAACCCAAGCTGTTAATTCTCAATTATCCCCATAACCCGACGGCGATGACGATCGAATCGGAATTCTGGGACAGCGCGATCAAAATGTGCCGCCGCCATGGCGTGATGATCATCAGCGATTTTGCCTACGGTGAAATCTGTTTCGACGGTTACAAAGCCCCGAGCTTTATGTCCGCTGCCGGGGCCAAGGAAATTGGTGTCGAATTTACGACAATGTCCAAGAGCTACAACATGGCCGGCTGGCGCTGCGGTTTCTGCGTCGGCAACGCCGAAATGATAATGGCGCTGGCCACGATCAAAGGCTATTACGACTACGGCATGTTCGCCCCGATCCAAATCGCCAGCATCATCGCCATGCGCGAACTCGGCGACACACCCGCCGAGCAAGCAAAGATCTATGAAGCCCGCCGTGATGTCGTCTGCGCCGGCCTCGACAAACTTGGCTGGACCTACGAACGCCCGCGCGCCAGCATGTTCGTCTGGGCCAAAATCAATTCCGCCCATTTCAAGAAAGATGAGGGGACCATCGACTTCTGCCTGCGCATGATGGTCGAAGGAAAAGTCGCCTTAGCCCCCGGCCGCGCGTTCGGTGAAAACGGCGAGCAGTATGTCCGCATCGCCGTTGTGGAAAACGAACACCGCCTGAAACAGGCGATGCGGAATCTGGATCGGGCGCTGAATCCAAGGACGCCAAAACCGAAGCGGGCGAAGGCGAATGCGTGACGTAGGTTTCGCTGTGCGGAACGCTTGGTTTCCGATGCAGGATCGAAATGAACCGCTCGAAGGAGCAATTTCCATGAAGACTTACGGATTTGATCTGATCTTAAAAGAACTCTCAGAAATTACAGATGAAACAGCCGACTCGCTCTTTGCCGCCGGATGTAACGACGGAACACCGGCGAGCGCAAACGGCTTGGCATGGGTTCATTTCGATCGAGAGGCATCTTCGTTGGAAGACGCAATTCGATCGGCGGTATCACAGGTCCACGCTTCTGGTGTGAAGGTTTTAAAAATTGAATTGGACGTGGATGCGGCTGTTGCGCTTGGCGTGAGCTAATAAGATCCGAGAGTTTTAGTAGGCTCCCAAAGAAGTCGCAGTGACGTTATTGGAGGCGCTGACAACTTCCCAAGCCGGAGGCGGAAGGCGTAGCCGACGCACCGGGTTCTTTTGAGCTTATCGCGCGACAGACATCGTACAGCGGCAAAAATCCTGAAGTGGAAAGCGTAGATTCCAGGGTCGCGAAACCCGGTGCGTCGGCTACGCCTTCCGCCTCCGGCTTGATAGTGCCCCAACCTTTCCCCTTACAATCCAACTCGTATCGCCTTAAAGATTGCGCTATAATCCACTCCCGATGTCCGACCTCCGCGAGCAGCTTGCCAACCACTTCGGTCTTGATGACTTTCGCCCGGCCCAGCGCGAAGTGATCGAGGACGTATTGGCCAAGCGCGATGTGCTTTGCGTCATGCCGACCGGGGCCGGCAAGAGTCTTTGCTATCAGTTGCCGGCGGTGATTCAGGGCGGGTTGACGATCGTGGTCTCGCCGCTCATTTCGCTGATGGAAGATCAGGTTCAGCAGCTGCGCGATGAGGGGATCGCAGCGGCATTGTTGAACAGTTCGCTGAGCGCCTCCCTTCAACGACAGGTGATGAATGAGTTGGAAGCGGGGTTTAACGGGCTGCTCTATCTCGCGCCGGAACGGCTTTTTAATCCCGGTTTCAATCAACTTTTGCAACGACTAACGGTCAATACTTTTGTGATCGATGAAGCCCACTGCATCAGCCAATGGGGCCATGATTTTCGCCCGGAGTACGCGCGGCTGGGGGAGATTCGCAAGCTGCTCGGCAACCCACCAACGATCGCGCTCACCGCCACCGCAACTGATGACGTGCGGGCTGATATCATTCATCAGTTGGAGATGCCCGAGCCGCGCGTCTATATCACGGGGTTTGATCGGCCAAATTTGCGATACGAATCCAGAACCATCTCCAAGGTCAAAGAAAAAAATGCAGAGCTGATCAAGCTTCTGCGCGCCGAGCCCGGTACCGGCATCGTGTACTGCGCAACTCGAAAAAATGTCGACGCGGTAACCTCTTTGCTGTCGGCGAATTTGAAGGACCGTTCTATTTTTGCGTATCACGCCGGGATGGATACTGCGGCTCGGACTGCCAATCAGGAGCAGTTCATGCGCACACCGCGCGCCATCGCGGTGGCGACCAATGCATTCGGGATGGGGATCAACAAGCCCGATATCCGATTTGTGTTTCACTACAACCTGACCGGCACACTGGAGGCGTATTACCAGGAAGCCGGCCGCGCAGGCCGCGACGGTCGGCCGGCGCGGTGCGTCATTCTATTCAGCTATCAGGATCGCTACACTCACGAATTCTTCATCAGCAAGATCGGTGAAGATACCCCCAAGGCCAACCTCGGAGTCATTGCCGAGCGCAAAGAGCATGCGAAGCAGAAGCTCGATCTGATGGTTCGCTACGCCCAGACGCATCATTGCCGACGGCAACAAATTCTCGATTATTTTGGCGATGAACAGGAGATTTCCGACTGCGCCTGCGATATCTGCCGGCGCGGGCAGGAGCCATTGGTGGAAGAGGTGGCCAGCACCGAGCAGGTCTCAGATGAAGTCATTCTGCTCGTTCGGCAACTGCTCTCGGCCGTCGCGCGGTTGCGCGGCAAGTTCGGAGTCGGGGTCGTCGCCGAAGTCCTTGCAGGCGCCGACAATGAAAAAACGCAGCGATGGGCGTTCGATCAGTTGACGGTGTACGGATTGCTGAAAGCGCACTCGATCAAGCGCATCATCGCCATGCTGCATCGATTGATGGAAGCCGGGCTCGCGCGTCAGAAAGATCCGGATGGTGTGAAGTTCCGCCCGGTGGTTGAACTCACGATGGCCGGTGTCGCCGTGATGAAAGGCGAGCAGCTTCCGCCGCAAAGTTTAGTTGATCTGATCCCGCGAAAAATCGTCGTGCCGACCAAAAAAAGTTATCGCGTCGTGAGCATGGATGAGGATGCCGAGACCGGGGCTCTGGATTCCGAATCGGCGTCGCGATTCGACAAGCTGCGGCATCTAAGATTGCAACTGGCCCGCGATCGGCAGCTTCCGCCGTATTGCATCTGCCACGATGCCACACTGAAATTGATCGCGCGGCTTGCCCCGGGCAATCTGGATTCCCTGGAACGCATCAAAGGCATGGGTCCGCATAAAATTAAAATGTACGGCGCGGTCATCTTAAAAACCCTCGGCAATTTCGATTCGACGATCGTCGTGCCGGTCGAAGATGAAATGCCGTTTTAGTGATGTCGTACGAATCGCCAGTTTAGCCGCGACGCGCAGCGGACCGTAAATCGTTCCACAGGATACAGTCCTTGCACAACGTTTCTGAAAAATCGACACACGCACTCATCGTCACCGCCGACGATTTCGGCTTTGGCGTACCGACAAGCCGTGGAATTATCCGCGCGCATCACGCGGGTGTTGTGACTTCGACAAGCCTCATGGTTGTCACCGGCGATCATGCTCGCGCATCGATCCCACTCTTAAAGGATGCGCCGGATTTAGAAGTCGGATTGCATCTGGTCATGACCGGCCCGGCCCAAAAGCCGCTGGTGGCAGGCAAGGGCTCGGGGCTTGTCGCGCATGACGGCTGTTTTAACCCGCTCGGCAAATTGCTCCTGCGCGCCTGGTTTCGTCGGCTGGATTACAAAGCGGTCTTCGATGAAATTTGCGCGCAGGCCGAGCAATTCATCAAGCTGACAGGTCGACCGCCGGCGTATGTGGATGGGCATCACCATTCTCATCAACTCCCAATCATTCGCGACGCATTGATCGAAGCGATGAATCTTGGGGTATTGCCCAAGATTGTTCGCAACACCATCGAACCCTCGTCCGTCCGTGCTGCGGTCGGAGGCTCGCGTATCCGGCGGAAAGTCATGCACCATCTCGGTGTGAATGCCCGGCCTGCGTTTGCCGCCGCGCGAATCTGGATGAATGATTCCTGCTTCGGAATGGTCGGTGCGAGCGATCTTCACCAGCCGCAACCCTGGGCGAAGTATTTCGATCACCTTCCCGAATCCGGCGTCATCGAATGGTTCGTTCATCCCGGCGAAATGGATGATTCCCTCGTCGGTCGCGATACCTACATCGCCGAACGGCAAGTCGAGCTGGATGCCCTCGTCCGTCTTGGCGATTCTCCGGAATGGGCAACCTGGGCAAAAATGTTGACGACGAAGTCCGCATTATTGAGCCGCCTCGCAAGCGAATCGGCTCAATAAGAATCGCGTTCACCGCCATTTCATCTTCAGATCGTATAATCTGACCATGCGCGTTCTCGTCGTTGAAGATTTCGAGATTCTCCGCGAATCCATCGCGCAAGGTCTGACTGAAGCCGGTTACACGGTCGACACCGCCGCCGACGGTGAAACGGGGCTATGGCACGCCGAGTCGAACGATTATGACGTCATCATTCTGGATTTGATGCTTCCCCGGATTGATGGCCTGACGATTCTCAAAAAGCTGCGCGCCAAGAAAAGTCTCACGCATGTGTTGATCCTCACCGCAAAAGATACCTCTGCCGACCGCATCAAAGGGCTCGACAGCGGCGCGGATGATTACCTGGTCAAGCCGTTCGTGTTTGCGGAATTGCTCGCGCGGGTTCGGGCGCTGATTCGGCGTCGCTACGATGTTAAATCTCCAGTGATCCGCATCGCCGATCTGGAAATCGACACCGCCGCGCGATCCGCGCGGCGAAGCGGGCAGACGGTGGATCTGAGTGCGAGGGAATATTCATTGCTCGAATATCTGGCGCACCGCACCGGTCAGGTCGTGACGCGCTCGGAGATCTGGGAGCATGTGTACGATTTCAATTCGACCGCTGAGAGCAACGTGGTGGATGTATTCATCGGTCACCTCCGCCGCAAGATCGAACGGCCGGATGCGCCGCGCTTGATCCATACGCGTCGAGGCCTGGGTTATCTTCTCGGGCAGGAGACTTGATGTTGCGGCTTCCCTTTCCCTGGTTGCATTCTCACTCGCTTCGCTTTCGCCTGCTGGCACGCGTGACGTTGGCGTTGATCCTGATCTTTGCCGTGGCGGCAGGTTCGCTTTACCTCATCATGCGGGCGTCATTGCTCGCGGAGTTTGATGCCGGGTTATTGACGCAGGCATCGTCGTTGGCATCCATGACCGAGCAGGATACGCAGAAATTTAAGTTGGAATTTGAACCGGGTGAAATGCCTGAATTCGGCGCGGGTCATCATCCGAACTATTACCAGCTTTGGACGCTCGATGGGCAATCGCTGTTCAAGTCGATCTCACTCGCGCAACGGGAATTGAAACATCCGGATCGGGTCACCGAGATTCCTTCGTATCATTTCGTACGGCTTCCCGATGGAAAGGAAGGGCGCGAAGTCACCTTCGTCTTCAAACCACGTTTTGAAGATGAAAAAGACAGACTGAGCGGCACGCCTTCGCGCGCGGCGGTGCTGGCTGTGGCAAAACCAATTCGCAATTTGAAAGATACCTTGGAGCGGTTCGCCGCGGCGCTCGCGTTCGTTTCCGCGGCGGCAATCGGCACGAGCGTATTGATGATGTGGCTTGTTATTCAACGCGGGTTGAAGCCTTTAAAATCGCTTGCTGATGACATCGAGCGCGTGGGTGCGGATGATTTATCCAAACGTATCAGTCTAAATGAAGCACCCCAGGAATTAACTCCGATTGTGCATCGATTGAACGATCTGCTCGCACGTCTGGACGCCGCCCTGACCCGGGAAAAATCATTTACCGCCGACGTCGCCCATGAACTTCGCACGCCATTGGCTGGTTTGGAAACGGTGCTGGAAGTCTGCGCTTCCCGCCGTCGCGAACCCGAGGCTTACGAGACTGTGATCGGTAAATGCCTGCGTTTGGCGCAAGGCATGCACGGCATGGTCAACAACCTGCTTTTACTCGCGCGGGCCGATGCCAACCAACTGTCATTGCAACTTGAACGCGTGCAGCTTTCGACGTTCATTCAAGAGTGCTGGATTGCGTTTGAGCCGCGCGTCAATGCGCGAAATCTAACCGTCGAATGGAATCTGACAGTGAACGGCGAAGTGCTTGTTGACAAGGAGAAATTGCGGATTGTCCTGAACAATTTGTTCGACAACGCCGTGACCTATACCGAGGAAGGAGGCCGCATTAGCGTCGGCGCGTCGAGGATTGCAGAACGCATCACATTGTCCGTGTCGAACACCGGTAGTCGGATTTCATCGGAAGACGCGGCTCATTTATTCGATCGCTTTTGGCGCGGTGATGAAGCTCGAACCGATGCCGGCGTTCATTGCGGGCTGGGTTTGTCGTTGTGCCGTAAAATGGTTGAAGTGTTGGCTGGCACGATCAAAGCCGATTCACAGAACGGGATTTTCACTGCGACCGTTTCGATATGACATATCGCTTGATTTGGCGGGGGCCATTCTCTGAAGTGAACCCGTCACCAGAGTGAGTACCGAAGAAATCCCATGCAGCCGTAAAAAAGTACCATTAAAAAAATCGCCACGATCCACATTTTCCAGTTTGTAGTGATATCCATCCAGTAGGTTTCGATCATGACGCGGCGCAGTTCTGCTCTGTGTTCCCGGTCCCATTTTTTGGCACTGTTAAGCTCATCCGGGCTGCGAGAGCTCGCATAATTCAACGGCCGTTGAGGCTCGTTCGCGTCGTCTGGTTTTTCGGAGCTCACGGCATTGCCCCCGCCAACCGAATCTTTCCAGTCGGTTGTCGCGATCCGATCGCGATCATCGATGATCCCAATACAAGGTTCGTCGAAACAGCAATAATTAAAAAATTGCATGCGATCATTCGAGCACCTCGCGCTCTATCGTTTTTTTTGTTTGCGGTATCGCCGGAGCGGCTATTTGCAAGGTGGGTGTACCCGCCCACCGATGTGGCTGGTGGCACAGGCAACGACATCACGTTGACATCGGTGGCCACTTTCACGGAGCGGGTCTGGTCGTGCCAGCGGGTGCAATGAGCGACTTAAATATCGAGAGGTCGTTCGTCGGCAGATGGCAGGTGAAGTTCTCGCAGACGTATGCCGTCGCCCGATCACCGATCATCTTCATCTCGACGAGCAACGGCACACCTTGGCCCAGGAACCGCTGACCCTCACCGCCATCGGCCAGCAGGATGATCCGGTTTGGCAGGTAATGGCCATGCACCGTTTTGAGCATGGCGGCGGTGTCCTGCCCGTCCAGCTTGCCGGCCAGGACGATCTGTTTCGGTTTGGAGAGAGCAAAGTCCAGAGCCACGAGCATCTGTGGCACGGCCGTCGGTGCCCGCTCGATCATCGAATCGAACGCGTGGATGGTTTGCTCAGCTTTCTTTCTCATCTCACGGTTGTCGGTCATTTGCGACAGCCGCAGGAGGTTTAACGCAGACACGGAGTTACCCGATGGCTCGGCGTTGTCTTCAGCATCCTTGAGCCGCATCAAAATGCTGGAGTCTTTGCCCGACGTGACGAAGTAGCCGCCCGCCGGGGCATCCCGGAACAACTCATCCTGGGTCTTCTGCAAGTCCAAGGCCAGCTTCAACCAGCGAATGTCGGGTGAGGATTCGTACAGATCGAGCAGCCCCTGGATGTAGAACGTATAGTCTTCCAGGAACCCATCGACCTCGGCGTGGCCGGCCCGCCATCTGCGAGTGAGCTTGTGGGTCTTCACATCGAGAAGGTGTTCCTGAATGAATGTTGCTGACCGGGACGCCTGTTGAAGATAGCGGTCATCGCCGAGCGTCCGGCCGGCTCGGGCAAAAGCGGAGATCATCAGTCCATTCCAGGACACCAGCGTCTTGTCATCCCGCAGAGGGCGTGGACGACGGCTGCGGATTTCCAGAAGTTTCGCCCTGGCATCTGTGAGCAACCGCTCGATCTCCGCCCCGGTCTTGCCGAACTTGGTTGCCGCCTCGTCGATGGAGTGGGAAACCGACAGAACGTTCTTCTTTGGGAACTCGCCGCGGGGGTCAGCATCGACGTTGCCGCCATCCTGCACGCCGTAGCGGAACGCGAACACTGCTGCGGCGTCTTTGCCAATGGCTTCGCGGATCTCAGCCCCAGTCCAGACATAAAAAGCACCCTCGGCTTTGCTCTCTGGATTTTTCGGCTCTGCAGCGTTGCTGACAGTGCTGTCGGCGTCCTCGGCGGAGTAAAACTGGCCATCCGGCCCGGTCATGTCGCGGAGCACGTAATCGAGAATGTCGCGGGTTGTGTCGGCGTAGAACGCTTCGTGAGTAATCTGGTAGGCGTCGAGGTAGCTATTCGCCAACTGTGCCTGGTCGTAGAGCATCTTCTCGAAGTGCGGCAGAAACCACCGGGCGTCGGTGCTGTATCGGTGGAATCCGCCGCCGAGCTGATCGTGCATGCCGCCATCGGCCATCGCCCGCAGGGTGCGGAGTACCATGTCTAACGCGGCTTTGTCCCCGGTGCGGTGTTGATAGTGGAGCAGGAAATTCAGCGTTACGGGTCGGGGGAACTTCGGGGCCGTGCCGAAGCCACCGTGCTTCGGGTCAAAGTGGCCCTTCAGATTTCCATAGGCTTGGGCGAAAGCGGCTTCACCGGCAGCGTGGGCCGGGTCGGCGGCTTGCGATGTGGCCTGTTTCAGCATTGCGGTGATCCGCTCGGCTGAATCGGTGATCTTCTCCCGGTCGTTGAGCCAGGCATCATGCACTTTCGGGATCAGCGTCTTCATGTCTTCGGGCGGGAAGTAGGTGCCGCCGAAGAAGGGCTTGCGGTCCGGCGTGAGCAAGACCGTCATCGGCCATCCGCCGCTTCCGGTGGTGGCCTGGACAAAACTCATGTAGACCGCGTCGATATCGGGCCGCTCTTCGCGGTCTACTTTGATCGGAACAAAATTGTCGTTGATGAGTTTGGCGATCTCCGGGTTAGAGAAAGATTCCCGTTCCATGACGTGGCACCAGTGACAGGTGCTGTAGCCGATCGACAGGAAGATCGGCTTGTTCTCTTTCCTGGCTTTCTCGAAGGCCTCCGGTCCCCACGGATACCAGTCGACCGGGTTGTGAGCGTGCTGCTGAAGGTATGGGGATGCTTCCCTGGCGAGCCGGTTGGTGAATGCGATTTCGCCGCCAGCGGATTTCTCGTCGCCAAAACAGATTGGCGTGCGGCCTCGAACCAGCAGCAACGCCATGCCCCCGGCCAGGAGGATGCCCACAGCCGTCACGTATCGCCACTTCGTGCGAGGTCGAATCATCAGGATTCACTGATTGGGATTTACTTGGTCTCTGACAACGCTTTCACCACATCGGCGGCCGATGCACGATCGCCGTGCGTTTTGCTCACCTTGGCGAAACGGATGACGTTTTGGCGGTCGATCACAAAGGTTGACGGGTAAGCCGTCTCTCGGGCCGCTTCCCATCGCAGGCCGTAGGCGTTCGTGAATTTATAATCCGGGTCGATCAGCAAACGGAAAGTTTCGGAGAACGTCTTACCCTTGAAGAACTCCTCGGCGTGTGCCTTGAGCTGGTCGGCCGGGCCGGGATAGACCATGACGACTTTGGCTCCGGCGGCGTCGAACTCCTTCTGATGAGCGAGAACATCGCCGACCTGTCGCCTGCAGATTCGACACTGATACCCCGGCCAGCCACGGAGCACGATGAGCACGACCGGGCCTTTGCGGGTCAGGTCGGTCAGCTTGACGCTCTTGCCGTCGAAGCCGTCGAGCGTGAAGTCCGCCGCCGTGTCACCGACTTTCGGAATTGACGGAGGTGTCGAGGGTGCAGGATCGGCCCAACAAGGTGCCACTATCCAGCAGGCGGCGAAAGCAGTTAAAAGCAGTCGGGAAGGCGGACAAAACAGATGCTTTCTCATGGGAACCTCCAAAACACCAAGCGGCGGCAGCACAACACCGCAGCAATCCTACCACGTCGTCGTTCGATTCGGTACGGCGTCGTCCACATCAAGAATCTTCGGCTGGGCTTTCCTATTTTCCTGAAATCAACTCGGACAGCATCCAGAGCGCCAGCGCGGCCCGGAGGCTCCATGCCAACGTTCGACCCCAATTGGTCGTTACCAGTCGTCGATGAACCGTCGCATCGAACCCGCCGGCCAGAATGTTGTGACACGGCACCTGGAGGATGGCGGTAGAAAGCCAAATGAAAGCCAGTAGACCCAGACCAAGCCATAATTTCGAAGCCGATAGTCCTGCGGCAGAGAAACACAACAGGGCTACGCCGGTGGCTGCTTCGATCAACATCGGAGGCGCTACGACCCAGGTGGTCAGCGACGTATGCCGTCCTTCGTAGGTTTGGAACTCCTGTCGCCCCGTGAGAGCGAACAGTGGATAGTGGACAATCTGCACAAACCAAATCAAGCCGGTCATGAACAGCGTGGAGGCCACGTGAGCCAGGATCACTATTCGAAACACGGAATTGTCCATCGAAGTTCCTCAACCCCAGCTTCCACGGCCCGTTGGCCAGAGCGTATGGCACTGTGGTCACCACAGGCAAAAAACGACTTGGACGAGAAGTTACTGGGGCGGTTCAGCCCTGTGTCACTCAAGGCAAGAGTTAAAACTAAGGAAGTTTGCCATCAGATGGATCGGGAGTACTCTCGGGCATGTTGCTCATCTCGATGATCGTGAAGATCACCCCTCCGGCTAAAAGTAGGGTCACAAAGATACCATATGCCAAAATAGCGTGGTCTGACATCTTATTTCCCTCCCGTCTTTAGTTTGAAGTAGACCCCGAGGGTCAGAATCGACGGCACCCAAATTCCTACAAAAAGGCCGGCCTCCCTGGACGGGGTACCCAGGAATCCAAACCACAATGACACGGAAAAGAGGAAAGAAAGAAAGGCGGACGAGAGGATGAAGTAGTCTGATGTTTTGAGCATGAGATATTTATTTCTTGTGAGGGACTTTGCGGGGCACGATGAATCCGATACCGAATGACGGTTTTGGGAAGAGTTCAAATGAACCGAGCCATCCTATTTTGATTAGCAGGTGGATGCCTGAGATTTCAAAGAGCTGCTGTAGCACTCTAAAATGGTGGCCACCACTCCTACGCAGCTTCAAAGCAGAGAATATTCCATTACAACAAATTGTTAGCTTCTGATTCTCCGCCAACAGCATAATCGGTCGGCCGTCCACTGACACCTGGAGGCGGCCGACCATGCTCAGTTTGGGCTTTTGCCGAGGTTCTTCGTGTGAATCTTGAGGGTTCCGTTGAAGACCCACTCAGCATGTTCCGCTGTCGGGCCGGTGCCGCTGGGAATCTTGACGTGCATGTCCACGAACTCGTAAGCAATCTCCGCGTTGGAGCCGGTCAACCGGTCGTACAGCCCCATCGCAAGATCGGGCCAGTTTTTCGTTTGTTCGTTGCTCATCCTTGGAATCCTTTAAAAATGTGGGTTGGGAAGGTCGGTCAACATGGCGATTAAAACGACCGAACGCCGATTTCCGGCGTCCGGTCCGGTTTGAGAACGCATCACGGAAGAAGAACGGAGTCGATCACATGGATCACGCCGTTGGAACACTCGATGTCTGCCTTAGCCACGGTCGCGGTGCCAACCATGACCTTCTGTCCAACAACCGTCAAAGCCAGTTCCTTGCCGTTGAGAGTCTTGGCAGAGGACATGCCAGCGACGTCCTTTGCCATCGCCTTACCGGCCACGACGTGATAGGTCAGGATGGCGACGAGCTTTTCCTTGTTTTCCGGCTTGACAAGGTTTTCGACAGTGCCGGATGGAAGCTTGGCGAAAGCCTCGTCGGTCGGTGCGAAGACGGTGAATGGGCCTGCGCCCTTCAGGGTGCCGATCAGGCCCGCTGCAGTAAGGGCCGCAGCCAGCGTCTTGAAACTGCCAGCTGCCACGGCGGTGTCTACGATATCGGAAGTCATCACAAATCTCCAAAAGGTCCATTGGACCGAACACGGGTGAGAACTTTCCCACATGAACACATGCGGGTGAGTCGCCTGTTTAACGACGACTGTTGAAAATAAGGTTTAAAACTTCAGAGCCCTGTGCCCGGTCTTCGCGGAACGCTCCGCGAAGGGTTGAGGTCACCATTGTGCTGCAAGACTTATTGACCCCGCGCATCTTCATGCAGAAATGCTCGGCCTCAATCACGACTGCGACAGCCTTGGGCTGAAGGTGTTCATTGATCGCGTCTGCAATCTGATTGGTCAGTCGTTCCTGAACTTGCGGGCGTCGCGCGAAAACTTCGACTGTGCGGGCGATCTTAGACAAACCAACCACCTGGCCTTTTCCAGGCAGGTAGGCCACATGTGCCTTGCCGGTAAAGGGCAGAAGGTGGTGTTCGCAAAGACTGTAAAACTCGATATCGCGGACCAGAATCACATCATTGTGCTCCTGCGCGAAGACACGGCCCAGATGTTTCGCAGGCGTCTCACGCAAGCCCCGAAATAGCTCCGTGTAAGACTTGGCAACGCGGCGAGGGGTGTCGGATAGCCCGTCGCGATCGGGGTCTTCACCGATGGCGATGAGGATCTCACGAACAGCCCGTTCGATCCTGTCGACGTCGATTGAATCCGAGGTTCGATGTCTTGCGATCCGTTCAGGGGAAGTCAAAAGAGACAGGGACATTTTTGCTCCTTATTCATTCACAACATCCAAATCTTCCAAATCTATCACTCCAGCTTAGGGGCTGAGTCACTCACGAGTCAACAAAAATACTTCCAAATCTTCCAAATCGTTCATCTCTGCCTATACTAGAGGGTCTGAAGGCTGATAGCAGTCGGTAGACTCACGAGCGAAACAGGTTTGAAGAATGAACACTTTCAACGGAAAATCACTGCTGACACCCAAAGAACTGGCCGAGGCGCTCGGGGCCAGCGAGAGTTCGGTTCGCCGTTGGGTCGATCGCGGTGACATCCGCATTGCACGCACCGCGGGTGGGCACAGAAGAATTCCCTTGACTGAGGCCATTCGCTTCATTCGCCTGATCAATGCGCCGGTGGTGCGACCGGAATTGCTCGGGCTTGGAACACTTCCTTCCAATGACCGCAGCACGCGAACGTTGTCAGAGGACGAAATGCTTTTTGAAAGCATGCTGGCGTGCGACGGTGATACGATTCGAGGCTTTCTTGTTTCCCGCTATCTTGAGGGACAGAGTCTCTCAGCTCTGTTTGACGGGCCGCTGCTCGGAGCGATTCGAAGGGTGGGTGATCTATGGCAACACGATGAACGCGGGCTCCTGATCGAGCACCGGGCGACAGAGATCTCGATCGAAGCCATCGGTTCGCTGCGGAGGCTATTGCCGCCAGTCGACGAAAATGCTCCGCTGGCGTTAGGCGGCGCGCCACAGGGCGATCCCTACCAACTTCCCTCCATGATGGCTGGCGCGGTCTTGAGCGAGTCGGGATTCCGGGATGTGAATTTCGGGGCCAACACGCCCGTTGAGCTTCTCGGTAAAGAGGCGATTCATCGCGGCGCGCGGCTGGTCTGGCTTTCCATCAGCGCGCCGTCCGAGCCCAAGCCACTCAAGGCATCGCTCAAGAAACTCGCTGTTGATCTTGCGAAGGAAAAAATTCAGCTGATCTTGGGGGGACGTTATCATGGCGAATATGCGCCGCAGCATGCCACAAATGTAACACTCGTTCAATCGATGACCGAGTTAGCCACGTTCGCCACAAGAATGGCCCGTGGACAGAAAAAGCAGAAGGTCAAGGATAGCGTATGACTCTAGGTACAGCGGTAGAGCGTGTGATTCAATCCGTGGAACCCCAACCGGAAAAGCATCTCATTTTCGTGACCGGCGCCACCGGTTACGTCGGAGGGCGGCTTGTCCCGGCGCTGTTGACGGCGGGTTACCGCGTGCGATGTCTCGCGCGGGATCCGCGAAAACTTCAGCAACGCCCGTGGCGCAACGATCCGCATGTTTGCGTCGTCGCCAGTGACATGTCCGACATCGACCCATTGGCAGAACAACTATCGGGATGTGTTGCGGCCTATTACCTGGTTCATTCGATGGCGGCGACCGGCGGCGAATACGCGGCGCAGGATCGAAAACTCGCCACGAACTTTGGGATGGCAGCCGCGAAAGCCGGTGTGGAACGCATCATTTATCTTGGTGGATTGGGCGAGATGGGGGATGGCCTGAGTGAGCATCTCAGCTCACGGCGGGAAGTTGAGGAGAGCCTGGCGTGCGGGGGGGTACCGGTGACGACGATCCGGGCGGCAATGATCATCGGGTCGGGATCCGCCTCGTTTGAAATTCTCCGCTACCTGGTCGAGCGATTGCCGGTGATGGTGACCCCTTCCTGGGTGAAAACCGAATCGCAGCCGGTCGCGATCTCCGATGTGCTTTATTGGCTGATGCAATGCCTGAGTGTCCCGGAGACCCTCGGTAAAACGCTTGAAATCGGCGGCCCGGATGTGCTGCCCTATCGCGACCTGATGCGGATCATGGCCGAAGAGTTGCGTCTGCCCAGACGGATCATCATTCCGCTGCCACTGCTGACTCCGAAGCTCAGCTCACTTTGGATCAGCCTGGTGACGCCGGTTTCATACCGAATCGCCCGACCGCTCGGCGAAGGTCTGCGGAACCGCGTGGTCGTGACCACCGACACCGCGCAACAGCTCATGCCCCATGCCGCCTTATCCGTCAGGGAATCGATCCATCGGGCACTGCACAAAGTTGAAGCCAACGAAGTCGAAACGCGCTGGTCTGCGGCCGGCCCTATTCCGGGCGACCCACAGTGGTCGGGTGGGAAGGTGTTTACGGATCGCAGGTCTGTCTCGATTCATGCCGATGCGAAGGCGGTCTTCACGGCGGTGTGTCGAATCGGCGGTGGCAACGGCTGGTATGCCGGGGATATCCTCTGGCGCATTCGCGGTTGGATGGACACCCTCGCGGGTGGACCCGGACTTCGACGTGGCAGGCGAAACTCCGAGCAGGTTGAATTTGGCGAGGCCTTGGATTTCTGGCGCGTCATAGGCATCGACCACGACCGTTCGCTGGCGCTCCTTGCGGAAATGAAATTACCCGGAACGGCGATGTTGAATTTTGAGCTGAAGCCTGAGCAGGACGGCCACACCATCCGACTGGAAATGCTTGCCCGCTTTCGGCCCAGGGGATTGATCGGAATCCTCTACTGGTATGCAGTGGCCCCACTGCATAATTTTGTATTCGGGGGCATGCTGAAGGGCATTCGGGCTGCCGCAGAGGCGAGACAATTGTCGCCGGTGAGTGAACCAACTCCAGTGGGTACGCGAGATGCGACGGCGGGATATGGTCGCGCCAGGTTGTGGTTGGGAATTTCTGCCGTCGGTACGATCGTGACGCTGGCGGTCATCGGGATTGCGACGGGTTTTCCGTCAAGATTCAACGCGTTGTTCGGTTTGTCTTTTCCAAGCCAGATTCTCCAGTTGTTGGCGTTCGTGGGTTTATATGTGCTGGTCCAGTTGCCGTTCGATCTGTGTGGCGGTTATCTGCTGCCCCGTCGATTCGGGCGACAGTGCCCGCCGTTACCCAGTTATTTGGTGGGGCTTGCGCGTGGAGTCCTGGTGCATGCTGCGATGCTTTTTGTCGCCGGCATCGCACTCACTTTGGGAGCCAGATACGGGGGGATTTCCGGTTCAGTTGCGGTGGGAGCCGTGCTCGTCTTGGTGCTGCTGTCGATAAGACTATCGGCTGCACGTCTACTGGCACCGCTATCCATCCATCCCCGGCGGGCGGGCTCTGAAAATGCCGAGCCGCTTCCGGTGCGCGTGGCGAAAAGCGACGATGAGGGATTTACCGGTGGTATCGTCGGCGTGTTCGCGGCACGATTCCAATGGGTTCCCGAGCGATGGGAGCAGGTGCTCGGTGCCGATGGGCTGAAGCTTGCCGTGAGAAGAAGAGTCATCGCGGTCGCCTCTGGTGGATGGAGGCGCGGGCGGATCGCCGCAGTCGCCTTCAACCTGATCGGAATCGGGCTGTCAGCATGGCTGACCGGAAGCAGTCAATTGGGAACCGCGCAGGGGACTATCCGCCTGAGCTTGTGGTTCACCCTCTGGTCATTTGCGGGCCTGCTTATACTGCCGACTTTGAGCCGACGCGGTGTGGTCGCCGTGGATGAACTCGTGCGTGCAGAAGGATGGGATGCTGAAGTACTTCGGCAGAACACGAATGCGTTGGATCGTCTCCAGGATGGAGAACCGGTCCGTCCGACTCTTGTCGAGACGATTTTTCATCCGATTCCCAGTGTTCAAAGCCGTTTAGAGGGTCCAACCGCCCACGGTGCGGTCGGGTTCTGGGACGCGGCGCGCATGTCAGTTTTTCTGAGCATGGCAGGCGTGGGTCTGCTGGGCCGGGCAGTCCATTGCAATTGTGGCAGGCCCTCCCTCTGGGTTTTTCTACCGACGGAATAAAACAGGATTTTAGCGATGAGTCACTCTGAAATCGTACAGCGGCCTTGTTACCTCGTGTTCGGCGCGACCGGCGGCATTGGAGCCAGTCTGTGTCGCAGGCTAACGGGGCGTGGCGCGAAAGTGGTTCTGGTGGCACGAAACGCCGAAAAATTGCGCGTGCTTGCCGAAGAGATAGGAGCTGTGTCGATCGCCATCGACGCCACTCGGATGGAGGAAGTCGATGCCTGCGTCGAACAGGCGGTTCGGGAAAACGGCCAGATCGACGGTGTCGCCAACTGCATTGGTTCCCTGATCCTCAAGCCCGCCCACGCAACCACCGAAGCGGAGTGGCTGGCAACGGTGGCGGCAAATCTGACGACGGCCTTCGCGGTGGTCAGGTCCGCAGCCAGGGCAATGATGGGATCGGGCGGTTCGATTGTTCTGGTCTCGTCAGCAGCCGGAAGAATCGGCCTGGCCAACCACGAAGCGATTGCGGCAGTGAAGGCGGGTGTCATCGGGCTGACCCTTTCTGCCGCCGCCACCTACGCGCCCCGCGGCATTCGTGTGAACTGCGTAGCCCCGGGTCTGGTCAAAACGCCGATGACATCGCGGTTGACTTCCAATGAGATGTCGCTGAAAGCCTCGACCGCCATGCACGCTCTGGGCCGTATTGGCGAGCCTGGCGATGTCTCTTCCGCAATCGACTGGCTGCTCGGTTCCGAGCAAAGCTGGGTGACCGGGCAGGTACTCGGAATCGACGGGGGGCTGGGAAGCATCCTGGCACGGTAAGAATTTACCCTAAGCCTCACGGGGCCTGCTCGCGGCCGCGTCCCCCACGCAGCCACCGGCGATTGCAGGGCTAGCCGCTCGAGTGTCGTAGCGGAACGGTGCGCGAATACGCCGAGCTGCGGATAGATGGTCACCAGCCAATCTCGCATTTGCTTTTTCACCTATTTGTCTTTCTCAACCTGACCCACGAAACTTTTCCGAATGCGGCCCGTCCAACCTTGCATGAAACCCATATTCCAACTTTTGACGGCTTCGTTCCTGACCGGAGTTCTTTTTATTGCCCGCCCAATTCGAGCGGATCAGGACGCCTCGAAGGACCGCAAGGCCGATGCGCCGACCAACGCCAAGGCCCATCTGGAAAAGGGAAAGGCGGCTGGGTCGTTCCCCGAGGGGATGATCGTCCGAGTCGACGCTTGCCTGGGAGAGGCGGTGGACAAGGCGGAGGGAGATCGGGAGCCGAACGAACTCAGAGAGCACTGGGAATTCACATCCGATCGGGTCCACCGCGTCGTTCTTGATTCCAAAGAGGGCAAGACCGTTTACAACCGTATCGAGTCGCGTCAGTTTTACTAGAAGGGCGTCTGCAAGGACCTACTCGATGGCAAGGCGATGGAGATCCACGCCCGGAAAGGGACGGGGCCGGAAATGGGTTTTGTCGGGAGTCGATACCGGCGGGGTTCGCGATTTATCACCGTGGAGTGGAACGGGCGAACGATTCTCGACCTGCACGAGAGCAACGGGCCAGCGCTTGATCTCTATCGGGAAACCGACGCCCGTGCGTTCGGTGCACTTTACGAGCGGCTGGCGAGTCAGGCGCGCGGTTTGTTCAATCCGAAGGCCGGTGAGGCTAAGTAGCGGTAGGGTCGGCCTAACCCGCAGGTATGCCCATCCGCAGCCCGCCTTGTTTGAGTCCAACTATTCGACTTGTCCAAGGGCGGTACTAACATATCGGATGGTTCCCCGGAAGAATGGGTAGCCGCTGAATCCAAAAAACTATGTTCTCTCAACTTCCCCAATGACTGACTGAACGTCTTCGAATTGCAGGCGCCCGCCCGGCCAATCGGGCAGGCGAATTGGTCCTCTGGAGGATTTATCACGCGCTTCGGGGACATAAGAATCCGGCCCCTCGCGTTGGAGCGGAACTACCACCTGGATGTTCCAGCAGAACAGCCTATGCTTGTTGGCTCGAGACTGACTAAAACTACAAACCGGATGGGATTGAATGCTGATTTTCGGAAAAATTGCGCAGGTGGTGATCGCGCTGGGAATCTTTAACGTCTGGGTTCTGCGCTTCAATCGACCCACTGCTTACCGAGGTAAAGCGGCATCGAACATGCGCGAAGAATTCGCGGCCTATGGATTGCCGGTGTGGTCCATGTGGTTGATCGGTGCAACCAAGATGGCGCTGGCCACGGGCCTGCTGGTTGGATTGGGGGTTCCGATGCTGGTCCGTCCGTGCAGTGTCGGGATGGCCATCTTAATGGTCGGCGCTATCGCGATGCACATCAAAGTCGGCGATCGACCAATCCGTGCACTCCCGGCACTTGCCATGCTCTTGCTGTCAGTTCTAGCCGCAGCTTCGTGACGCAGCCGGTTTTTCGCCCCAAGTGTTTTACCCACTCAAGGCGTTGATCTCAGCGGTACATTGAAGCGGCGGCGAGATAGAGATTTCCAGCCAAGTACACTGCGGCGGGGATCGACTGGTGAAGCCGATCGCGGATTCTTTTACGTACCAGCAGTGCCACAAACATCATGAGGGCCAGTCCGCCAGAGGCAAAGCAACCGATGAGCGGATAGCTCAATCCCAATATTTGCCCCGCCGCACCTGCCAACTGGAGGACCGCGGCAATAACTCGGCAACTGCCCAACCCATATCGCTCAAACTCCTGCCGCATTGCCGGGATAAAAAGATGGCCGATCCCAAATCCAGCGAAGGAGACCGCAGAAACGATTGTGATTATGACGAACAATGCGCTTAGTGTAGCGCTCCAGCATGAAAACAGCCAACCGCCGCAAAGTTTTGTGGATAGATTTAAAAGTCTCTGCCATGTCGCGGCGGAACGGTGGGCGGGTAAGCCCATCCGCCGGCAGTGTGGTTTCAGCCGTTTTGATGATTCGGCATTGATGCCGGGGGCCGTGTTGATGTACGAGTAGTTCAACTGCTCGACTTGTCCAAGGGCGGGACTAAAATATCCAAAGGTTCCCCGGAAGAATCCGTAGCAGGTGCATCGAAAAAGCTATGTTTTCACAACTTCCCGAGCGACTGACTGAACGACTTCGAATTGAAGGCGATCGCCCGGCGAATCCATCGGGTGAATTTATCCTCTACTGGATGCATCACGCGCTTCGCGGACATGAGAATCCGGCTTTGGATATCGCGTTGCTGACTGCCGAGAATCTCAAATTGCCTGTCTTTGTCTATCAGCAGTTGCCCGAGCTGGAGCCGTACGCAAGTGACCGGCATCACGCTTTCATCCTGCAAGGCGCACGTGACATGCAACGCGAACTGTCTGCTCGGGGTATCGGTTACGCATTGCATCTCGAACGCGCCGGGCAGCGAGGGCTCCATCTCAAAGACATCTCTACACGCGCGGCAATCGTCATCACAGAGGATCTGCCCACTCGGCCGATGAACCAACTGATCTCCCGGTTGACTGAATCGGTGACAACCCCGATTGTTCTGGTGGATACGGCCTGTGTCGTGCCGATACCTTTGGTGGGACGGGCATACGATCGCGCCTTTGCCTTTCGTGACGCGACAGAGAAACTTCGACAGGCGCGAGTTCGATTGCCGTGGGTTGAGCAACCCGATCCGGCGGTGAACTTCATACCAGAGAATCTTCCGTTCGAGCCGGTTAATCTTGAGTCGACTGACCTGGCGGGGTTGATCCGGGCCTGCGACATCGACCATGGCATCGGACCGGTTCCCGATACTTGCGGCGGTAGCACAGCCGGATACCAGCGTTGGGAAGCGTTCAAAACAACTCGGCTCGCGAAATACGCCAGGGATCGGAACGACGCGCTTTTGGACGGCGCCAGTCGCATGTCGGCCTACTTGCATTACGGCATGGTGTCACCCCTGCGCATCGCGCGCGAAGCCGCCGCCATCCCCGGTGCCGGAGCCGACAAATATCTCGATGAACTGCTGATCTGGCGAGAGCTGGCCTACGCATTTTGTCGTTACCAGCCTAACCATGAAACAATGACCGCGATCCCGCAGTGGGCCGTCGAAACTCTGACACAACATGAGCGCGACGAACGACCAATATTGCACGACTGGGAGACACTTTCCCGAGGCCAAACCGCCGATGCACTGTGGAACGCCGCGCAACGATCTCTGCTGCTGCGGGGTGAATTGCACAACAACGTTCGCATGACGTGGGGCAAGGCGCTACTACATTGGACTGCCAGCGCCGCCGAGGCGCTACGATTGATGATCGATCTCAACCACCGCTATGCCTTAGACGGTCGAGACCCGGCATCTTACGGGGGAATTCTCTGGTGTCTTGGGCAGTTCGACCGACCCTTTTTTCCGCCCAAGCCCATCTTCGGCACCGTCCGCACACGGCCAGCCGAAGAGCACGCGGCGAGGCTTGACTCCAGGAAATACTCGGCGAAGGTCACCCGGCCTTGGAAAGCGCCGGTGCCGCGAGTCGCGGTGGTCGGTGCGGGCCTGTCCGGTTTGATGTGCGCTCGCACGCTTGCGGACCAAGGCCTTGATGTCACGGTCTTTGAAAAAAGCCGTGGCCCTGGAGGTCGAATGGCAACCCGCCGGGTGGAGCCAAACCTGCAATTCGACCACGGTGCGCAGTATTTCACCGCACGAGATCGCAACTTCGTTCGTCACGTGCAGGCCTGGATTCAGCAGGGTTTCGTCGAAGAGTGGGTGGGCCGCTTCGTTGAAATCGAAGGGACCAACGTACGGCCCAGGACCGACCCGCCCAAACGTTACGTTGGCATGCCCAACATGAGGGCGGTTGCAGGTCATCTCGCCGATGATTTGTCGATTCGCCCGGAAACAAAAATCGTGCGGATCGAGCACAATGAGGCTTCGTGGGAATTGACGGACGATGCCCATGCGAAATACGGTTCGTTCGACTATCTCGTTGTCTCTGTACCGGCGCCGCAGGCGGCTGGGTTACTAAGCGATCATCCGCTCGCCTCTGAAGCGCGAGCGGTACCCATGTCACCCTGCTGGGCAGTGATGGCGGCGTTCGAGAGCCCCGTGCAATCGCCGTGGGATGCAGCGCTCGTGACCGGCTCATCCCTCGCCTGGGTTGCCAGGAATAGTTCGAAACCCGGTCGTGACTCCGAGGATGATTCCTGGGTTCTTCATGGCTCGACTGATTGGTCGACTGCGCATCGGGAAAGCACCTCGGAGGTGGCGGCGGAACTACTGCTCAAAGAATTCGCGAACCTCACTTCCGCGAAATTGCCATCAATTGTTCACCTCGACGCTCATCGATGGCTTTACAGTGCTACGCCGTTGATGCTGGATCGTCACGCATTGTTCGACGCCGACGCGGGCCTTGCAGTCTGCGGCGACTGGCTCGCGGGTGGGCGCGTCCAGGGGGCATTCAAATCCGGCGTGGCGGCGGCGGGCTGCATTCTCAGGAAGATCGGCATCGTCTCGAATCCGACGGCTGCGGCCTCTCTTTTTCCGAAAGGATCGGGCCAATGAACGGCGCGGCACTCATCTTTCCGCATCAGCTTTTTTCAGAGCATCCCGCCTTGAAAGGCGTTTCGCGCGCCGTGCTCATCGAAGATCCTCTTTTCTTCACCCAGAATCGATTTCATCGCCAAAAACTGATCTTCCATCGCGCTTCAATGAGAGGGTATGCGGGCGAACTCAAAAAACAGGGGCTGAAAGTAGAGTACGTGGAAGTGGGAGATCTCCCCGATACGGCCGCTGTTGTCGACACACTCAAACGCCTTCGTATTCGATCAGTTCAGTATGTCGATCCGTGCGACGATTGGCTATCGACACGGCTAACTGCCGCTTTACGGCACAAGCAAATCGAAGCGAGGGTACTCGACGATCCGCATTTTCTCACGCCATCCTCCGTGATCAGTGAATTCACGGGGGACAAAAAACGCCTGTTTTTTACACCGTTTTATATTGCGCAACGCAAGCGCCTCAACTTGCTTCTGGAGAAGGACGGAAAGCCTATGGGTGGCCAGTGGAGTTTTGACCCGGCCAACCGTAAGAAACTGCCCGCAGGGGTCCACGTTCCCAGCATCGTTCGTCCTGAGGAACATGAAGTTGTGTTGGAAGCCAGGCAATACGTGAAAGAGCGATTCCCCGAGGCCGTTGGCTCGGACGATCCGTTTGGCTACCCGATCAGCCGCGCCGGTGCGGCGGTCTGGCTTGAGAACTTCGTTCGCGATCGATTGGCATCCTTTGGCGACTACGAGGACGCGATCAGTGCGAACCACGATGTCTTATTCCACTCGGTCCTGACGCCGATGCTCAATGTCGGTCTACTGTCGCCGCGCCAAGTCGTCGACGCCGCGATCGCTCACGCGGAAAGGGTTCCGCTCAACTCCCTTGAAGGTTTTGTCCGGCAGGTCATCGGCTGGCGCGAGTTCGTTCGGCTGACCTACCTGACGCACGGTCGCCGCCAACGCACCACCAATTTCTGGAAATTGAACCGTGACATTCCGGCCGCGTTTTATGAGGGTTCCACCGGAATCGAGCCCGTCGACCATGTGATCCGGCAGGTATTTCGCACCGGTTATTGCCATCACATCGAACGGCTGATGATCCTGGGAAACTTCATGCTGCTGTGCGACATTCGGCCCGATGCGGTTTATCAGTGGTTCATGGAGTTGTTCATTGATGCCTACGACTGGGTCATGGTCCCGAATGTCTACGGCATGAGCCAACACGCCGACGGCGGATTGATGACGACCAAGCCCTACATCAGCGGATCGAGTTACGTGCTGAAAATGAGCAATTTTAAGAGAGGTCCATGGTGCGCTATTTGGGACGCACTTTACTGGCGATTTGTAGACGTTCATGCCGATTTCTTCGCATCCAACCCGCGCATGGCGGTGATGGTGAAAATGAAGGACAAACTCGGGAACAAAATGAGGGAGCATCACCGGGTTGCCGACGAGTTCCTGGCTCGCCTGCACCATTGATTTGTTCCGGAGCTGATTCGAGGATTTTGGGCAAGCCCGTCTTTTGCAGGATACTGTACTGATTCGGTTTTCCATGACGGTCACTACGAGCTATACTCACCTGCATTCGCCAGCAATCGTCGCCGGCAGATATCCAGCGAAAAAAATCGCGGCTGAGTGCAACCAACCGAAAGAGAAGGAATATGTCATCTGAAGCGAAATGCCCGTTCAACCACGCCGCCGCCGGCGGCGGCACGT
>JBBRMF010000021.1:0-34074 GCA_038230975.1 Tepidisphaerales bacterium | reverse complement strand
TGAATTCCATATCGCACGTCGGAGCCACCTACTTTTTTCAAAAACCAGTCAACGGTATCGTGCTGCTCAGGCATTTTTACGATCAACTCAGTTCTTCGTTTCCATTGCTTCCCGAGCCGACGACATAGTGAACTCTTAGAGCACTTTTCAGCTTGGTAGGTCGCTTAGGTGTCGGGGTGCCACGGGTCGGCGTACTCGCAGCATGCCAAGCGCGCGAGCAATGCTTGAAAACAACTTCCTTCCGAACACGCTTCACTCTCCGATAGTTTCGATGATTCTCGTGATGATCATCGTCATGATCAGCAGCCCTTTTGCCATTGCCCTTGCAGCAGAGGTGCGCGGGCTCGGATGGCACCCTCGTCAGTTACCAATGAAGCGAACCTACTAATGGCTGCACTCGACGCGAACTGAAACCAGGCGAATCTCTGGTTCCCCCAAAGAACTTCACCAAACTAAAAAATCCAATCTATATCGAAGCATTTGCAGCTTCTGCCTGCATCCATTGCAAAATTTGATTTGGTTGAACTACCGATGAGGGTGGGCCGATGTGTATTCCAGCGCATCATAGAAATGCCCATTCGGCGTTACTAAAAGGCTATTTTGATTTGCGTCGTAGGAGGTTCAGCTTGTGATTACACGCATTTATTGGACCCGGAATGCTCGACGGCTATATGGGCGATGCAGGCTCGCCATTCACGTCTCATTGTTTCAAGTCTTGATCGCCACGCCAACCTTCGGCCAACTTCAGAAAACATCGGAATTGGTTGATGCCCCCGCAGCCGGTCTTCCATCGGTGACGTTTGGCATGTCGACGGCGTTATCCGGACCTGCAGTGGATCTTGGCTCTAACATGCGCGACGGTGTGCTTGCGGCACTCGCAGGTGTCAATCGCAGCGGAGGTATTTCGGGAGCGACCTTCCGTCTTCGTGCCCTGGACGACCGCTACGAACCGGAAAAAACGGTCACGAACATGCGGTCGTTGGTTGAAGATACAAGTGTCGTTGCGGTGATCGGCAACGTCGGAACGCCGAACGCCGTCGCGGCGATTCCGATTGCAACCGCGGCAAAAATGCCATTTTACGGCGCGTTCACGGGTGCCGGCGTTTTGCGAAAGACCCCACCGGATCATTACGTATTCAACTATCGCGCCAGCTATTTGGAGGAGACGGCCGCGATGGTTACCGCGCTCGTCGAGCACGGCAAGCTCAAGCCGGAGGAGATTGCATTCTTCACGCAACGAGATGCGTACGGGGACGCTGGGTTTTCGGGCGGTATCACGGCGTTGAAAGCACATGGGCTTAAGAATGAGGAGGGGATTACGCATGTGCGCTATGAACGCAATACCGTAGCCGTTGAGAAAGCGGTCTCGGACCTGGTATTGCTCGATCCACCTCCGCGAGCCGTTATCATGGTTGGCGCTTATCTTCCTTGCGCTGCGTTCATCCGCCTGGCGCATCGCAGCGACTTGACGTCGATTTTTCTGAACGTCTCATTTGTCGGGTCGGAATCGCTGGCAAAAGATCTGGGTGCCGAGGGTGAAGGCGTCATCGTTACTCAGACCGTGCCGCACTACGAATCAAGTTTGCCGATCGCCCGCGATTATCGAGAGGCGATGCATCAACTTAATCCGAAGTTGACGCTGACCTTCGGCTCGATGGAAGGATATATCAGCACGCGATTTCTGCTGGCCGCGCTTCAGAAACGCAAATCCCCTATCCATCGGGAATCGGTGATATCCGCACTGGAAACCGCGGGTGAAGTCGATCTGGGTCTCGGAGAGAAATTGGAGCTATCGTCGACCCGGCATCAGGCGAGCCATCGTGTCTGGCCTACGATTATTCGAGCCGGCAAGGTGGTACCCTTTGCCTGGGATGAGCTGAAACGCGACGGGGGGCGTCGTGAGTAGATCAGGCACTTTTATTGGTTCGTCCGCCAGGTCCGCACGCCTGGTCTGGGTAGTGGTACTGCTGGGAATTTGCATGTGCCTCGGGACGCTATGGATCGTGCAAGTCGTTCTTTCAAACCTTCACGCACAGCGCGGTAAGTTAGCCAGCAGTGAAAACGCGGCCGATCAATTGGTCGACACCCTTGGCCAGGGATTTGCAGAAGCGCAAGGTGACGTGAATCATCTGCTTGCCATGCAGCCGGCCTCGGGCAGGCACACTGATTTAAATGAGTCCGTTGAGAAGGCCGTCGCGATTTTTGCCGAGGCGAATGAGGAATCCGACGTTGCGGCGAATACACTAGAAATGCGTGGCCTGATATCGCCCATCGTTGCGCTGAGGATCGCCTGCAAGGAATGGCAGGACGAGGTGGTTGCCATTCGGGTTGCCGTGACGGAGCGAAAGAAACAGGCCGACGCCGATTTGATTCGGTTGCGCGCGCTGGTTGGTAGTGAAGAAGGACGACAACGTTTACAAGTGGCGAAGAAAATTCGTCAATTTCGCGCCACGACAGCGCCTGCCGTCACGGATCTGGCAAAACAAATCATCGCCTCGATCGCACCCGGCGATCAGTTGATTGAGACAACTGTCGAGATGAACAATCTTTCCCTGTTCACCGAGAAACTGATGGCCGAGGCTGAAGCGGATCGCCTGGCGGATCTCAAAGACAATCACTTTTGTAGTTCACTGATTAGGCTCCGTGAAGCGATCGGACATGTAAGGTCAACCAACTCAGCGCTGGCAGATGCCTTGGATGCAGCCATCACACAATTTGAAAAGAGCGTATTTGGTGACGGGTACCTCATTGACAACGACCAGCATTTCGTCCGCCCGGGAGCAAACGGAGTTTATGCGTTTTGCCTGCGCCGTATAACGCTGCAACAAGAGAAAGTGGAACTGCGGGCCAGCTTGGCCGTGCAAGCCGAAAATTATAACGCGGCATATTCCCGTTTTGAAAGACAGCACATCGCCTGGCGTGATGAGATGACTGCAAAAGTCGAAAAGGGACTCAGTCGTAGCTGGTCGATGCTACTGGGTATGAGCCTGGGTGGCAGCGGCGTTCTTCTGGCGATGGGAACACGAATTGCGCAATCCATTCGCCGCCAGTTTGTCCGCATCGAGAGTATGACCACAGATCTGGAGCGCGCCAATGCCCAGATGACGGCAATTCATGAGACATCGCTCGATGGCTTCATCACCCTGGACCATTCCTGGAAGGCACTGGATATCAATCGAGCTGCCGAGCAGATTTTTGGATTGAACCGCGAACAAGCAACCGCGCGGCCCCTTGGGGATCTGATTGCAGCTTGCAGTCAGTCTGAGACCGATCCGATGGGGATTCTGCTTGCCTCGGGTTCAGGTGAGATTTCACAGACACAGCGAGAGTTTATCCTTGGGAAACGAATCGAAGTACTGGGAAAGCGATCGTCAGGCGACACATTTGCGGCCGAGATTGCCATCACCGCCGCAGCCGTGAAAGGCGCACCTTTGTACGTGGCATCGTTGCGCGATATCTCGGATGTGAAGCGCGCAGAATTGGAGCGGGAAGAGCTTCACGATCGACTGCTGACCGCATCTCGCCAGGCCGGCATGGCGGAGGTGGCCACAGGGGTGCTTCATAACGTCGGTAACATCCTCAACAGTGTGAATGTCTCAGCGGGGGTGATCGGGGAAAAACTTCGGAAGTCTGAAGTCAACAACCTCAAGAAGGCCGCTGAGATGCTCCGCGATCACCTCGGTGACCTGCCGACCTATTTAACCAGCGACACGCGCGGTCGGCATTTGCCTGCGTTCCTCATTGAAGTTGCAGGCTGTCTCGAGGCGGAACACGGATCGATCCAGCCCGAATTGGAAGTAGTCTCGCGCGGTCTGGAACACATCAAACACATCATCACCGCACAGCAGAGTCACGCCAAAGGCGGCGTGGTGTTGCAGCGCGTCAAGCCGTCTGAACTCATTAACACGGTTCTGGATATACATCGCGAGTCATTTGCGCGGCATCAAGTGAGCGTGAAATGCGATTTTGCCGATATTCGAGAATTGTCGATTGATAAACATAAAGTCCTGCAAATCCTGGTAAATTTGATCACGAACGCCAAGAATGCAGTGTGTGAGGGACGGACGACGGATCGCTCAATCGTCATCAGCCTGTCTCTCAACGCGAGCGCTGATTCTCGCGCATCGAACATACTATTTCAGGTTCGGGACAATGGAATGGGCATCGCCCCGGAGAACCTGGCGAAAATCTTTGCCCATGGTTTTACCACGCGGAAAGAAGGCCATGGCTTCGGGCTGCACAGTGCTGCCAACGCCGCCGGTGAAATGGGCGGAATGATTCACGTCGCAAGCGAAGGGCTCGGCAAGGGTGCCCTCTTCACCCTCGAGATTCCACATTCGGTTTCGGAGAACGTGGAACCGAAAATATCACGACACATCAATCGAGAAGCTGCCTAGCGGAGTGCCCCAATGACGAGAGACAACAGACGCATCCTGATCATCGACGACAACGAAGCGATCCACGCCGACTTCACCAAAATTCTCGGTCGCTTTGCGGACGCTCCGTCGAAGAGTCTCGTAAGCGCCAAAGCCGCACTTTTTGGTGGCGACGATGCGGCCCTTGAAACCGCAGTGCCACTGAACTTCGAGTTGGGTTTTGCACAACAAGGCGAAATCGCCTTGGCGATGGTAAACAAGGCGCTCGCCGCGGGGCAACCTTATGCGATGGCCTTCGTCGACATGCGCATGCCGCCTGGTTGGGATGGATTGCAGACCATTCGTGAAATGTGGAAGGTCGACCCGAAACTGCAAGTGGCGATTTGCACCGCCTACTCTGACTACTCCTGGGATGAAATCAAAAAAGATATCGGCATTACGGACAATCTGCTGATTCTCAAAAAGCCGTTCGATGCCGTTGAAGTCATCCAGATGGCTACCGCTCTCAGCGAAAAGTGGTCGCTACAGCGCGAATCCAAGCTCAAGATGGATGACCTTAAACAGATGGTGGACGCTCGCACCGCAGAGCTTTCTCGACTGGCACTTCACGACCGATTGACCGGTTTGCCCAACCGGATGCTACTGAATGAACGCATCAATCAATCCATCCAACGTGTTAAGCGTATTCCGAATCACCATTTCGCAGTTCTATTTCTCGATTTCGACCGTTTCAAGCTGGTCAACGACAGCCTTGGCCATGAAGTGGGGGATGCGCTGCTGATCGAGATCGGGAAGCGACTGAATCTGGCCCTTCGAGACACGGATACGGCCTCGAGCTCCGGCGCATTGAGTGCCCCGGAGGGTGCGAATGCATCGGGGGCAGGGCGGCTGGGTGGCGATGAATTTGTTGTCCTGCTCGATGGCCTTTCCCGACCCGCCGACGCCGCCGTGGTGGCAAATCGGCTACTCAAAATCCTCGGCGAGCCTTACCAGCTTCTCGGCCATGAAGTTCACAGTTCCGCAAGCATCGGCGTGACGACCAGCGATTCTGGTTACGAAAAGGCCGAGGATGCCTTGCGCGATGCGGACACCGCGATGTATCACGCCAAAGCCGGTGGTAAAGCGCGGTTCATCCTGTTCGATCGAGTGATGCACGAAGCGGTGATCAAGCGACTTGAACTTGAAAATGATTTGCGTCACGCCCTGGAACGCAATGAAATGGTGCTGCACTACCAGCCTATTGTTTCCCTCAGCACGGGGAGGCTGGAAGGATTTGAAGCCCTCGTTCGCTGGAATCACCCTCACCGAGGCCTGGTTCCTCCGCTGGAATTTATTCCATGTTGTGAAGAAACGGGGCTGATTGTTCCCATCGGGCAATGGGTTCTAAAAGAAGCCTGCCAGCAGTTGCGAACGTGGACGAATCAATTTCCTGAACAAAAAAATCTGAAGATGAGCGTCAATCTTTCCGGCCGCCAGTTATCTTCGCCTGGGTTGCTTGGCGATCTCGATCAGATTATCGCGGAAACCGGAATTCAACCTTCCTCGCTCGCGCTGGAAATCACTGAAAGCGTGATGATCCGCGATGCCGAAAACGCGGTGCGCCTCATGAAGGAGATTCGGACGCGCGGCGTTCATCTGCACATGGACGATTTTGGCACGGGCTACTCCGCGCTCAATTGCCTGCATCGGTTCCCACTCAATTGCCTGAAGATCGACCGGAGCTTCGTGCAGAATCTGAGCGAGCGTCGTGACTATGCCGCGGTTGTCCTTGCCATCATTTCACTGGCTCGTAACCTGGGCCTGCAGTTGGTCGCCGAAGGAATCGAGACCCCCGAGCAAGTGGTCATGTTACAAGCTATGGATTGCGATCACGCTCAAGGCTTTCACTTCAGCCGTCCGATGGAGGCGGCAAAGGCAGAGGAATATATTCGTTCGCAAACCCCTCTCGCAATCGCGGCCTAATGCGACACATGGGTCTCGACATCGTTTCTGCGATGAAATGTCCAAAAGGGGACAGGATTCGACCCTGATATGGGCGAGCGTCCCCTTTTTACTGCTTAGCCACGGAGTGGCGTCAGACTAATTCTTGTACTGGCTCACGGTACTTCGGGCGCGCCTTTGCGGGCGAGTTCGAAGCAATCCAGCTTCTGTTTCTCCCACATCGCGGCCAGTTCCCGGACTTTTTCCGGGTGCTCGGTTGCAAGATTTTGGGATTCACTCCGGTCCGTCTCAAGATTGTAAAGTTCCCAAGGCGAGTTTTTTCCCGCAGCGACGATTTTCCAGTTGCCAGCGCGAAGCGCACGATTATCAACATGCAACCACCAGAACGATTCATGGATTGCCTGGCCATCTTTTGCAAGTAGAGGTACCAGACTCCTGCCCGGCGCAAGAGGTACGGGGTGGCCTTGCCAGGCTTCCGCCCGCTTGCCTCCGGCCAGATCCAAAATCGTGGGTACGATGTCGATCAGATGCCCGGGGGTGTGACGCAGTTCACCGCGACCGGCGATCCCGTTTGGCCAATGCGCGATCAACGGTGTGGAAATGCCACCCTCATGTACCCATGATTTATGGCGGCGGAACGGAGTGTTAGCCATCGTCGACCAGCCGGGGCCCAGGCTGAGAAAGGTTGCACCGGTGCCACATTCGGCGACCGGGTTGTGGCCGTCTCCGCGTACCATCATTTCGGCGCTGGCACCATTATCGGAGAGGAATAGGATGAGCGTATTGTCCATCGCCCCTGTCACGCGAAGTTGCACGAGAACGCGGCCAATCTCGCGGTCCATGCGGTTGACCATGGCGGCGTGAACCGCCATTTTATTTGCCTGAAAAACGCGTTGTGCCTCGTTTAGTTCGTCCCACGGAAGCGGAAGGTTGACTTCGTTCGGGCCCAGCTTTTTGATCGCGTCGGGATATGCCCAGGGTGGACCCAGTCCACGTTCCACCGCGGAAAGGGACGCACCACCGATGCCGATCGCGTGCATTCGCTGCCACCGCTCGTTGCGAAGGGTATCCCAGCCTTTCAAATAGCGATCCCGATAGCGCGCGATATCCTCACTTGGGGCTTGTAGTGGAAAATGCGGCGAAGTGAATGCGAGGAATTCGAAAAACGGTTCTCCCGGATATTGATCCGCGTGTTCCTTCAACACCTTGATGGCATGGTCGGCAATGGCGGTGGTGGCGTAATAACCGCTGCCAGCGGCAACGGGCGGCAACGCCTTGCCGTCTTCGAAGTGTGAACGCGGTGAGAAATATCGGTCGTGATCGTCAAGGCTGTAGGAGTGCTCAAACCCGTTCTCCAGCGGTTTACCATCCAGATGCCATTTCCCCGAGTGGTATGAGTGATAGCCCAACGGCTTAAGTAGCTCTGAAAGCAGCGGTGCCCAGGCTGGCCGAGTACCTGCAACGCCGCTCCTGATCCCGGGCACGGAGTCACGTCGCACGGCTTGGGCGTAGTAGCCTGTAAGCAGCGCCGCACGAGATGGCCAGCATCGCGCCGTGTTGTAAAACTGCGTGAATCGCAAGCCGTGACTGGCCAATGCATCGAGGTTGGGTGTCTCGATTTCGCCGCCATAGCATGCCAGATCCGAGAACCCCAGGTCGTCGGCAAGGATGATCAGGACGTTCGGTTTGGACGCACCCGTCAACGGTAACTGAGAAATTGTCGGGGGTGGATCGGCGGCGGAAGCGCGGACTGAAAACACGAATGAGACCGCGATGAACAATACGACGTTCACGAGTTTCGGAAGTGTCATAAGTGCCTCAGAAGGTGAAACGCGTTTGGAAGTTGCTTTCAACCATTAATCGAGCGCTTGTCACGCTCCGATACCATTGCCGCCACGCCCAGTCGCAGGTGGCCATTCCCCTGTGAGGGTCCGCGCCGCAGGCACCGGAAACGGCAGGCTGCGAGTCTACTATACTATGTCGTCGGTTTGGGAAGCAATGGAAACGAAGGATTGAGTTGATCGCAAAAGGTGAATGGCGGTCACAAATAAAATTCTGGACTGAATATAACTTGCGGCAGCCCTTCATCTCGAAATCTCTTTCATCTCTCGTTTTTCCTGTCGAGAGACATGGATAATCGGCGGGTACACCCACCGTGTAAAACTTCTGCTCGCGGCACCTTATATATTTCCGATTTTCCGTATTGACGAATTCGCTGCACAGGTCTTAACGTGCGGACTGGTTTAGTGTTTAGAGTTCAACCCTTGACTGTACTGGAGACTATTATGCGGAAGTTGATGATGACGGTGGCGATTTTGGTTCCAATAGGCGCTGCGATGATGGGGTGCCAGTCACCACCGAGGACTGAAGCGGGGAAGGAAAAACTCGCGGATAATACGCAGTCGGTGCTGGACCGTTTGTATGGCACGGATCCGGCTTTCAAAAGATTCCTGGATAGAGCCTACGGGTACGCCGTCTTCCCGACTGCTGGCAAGGGCGGGCTAATCGTCGGTGGCGCGTACGGTCACGGCGAAGTTTTTGAACAGGGTATGAAGATTGGATACGCCGAGATCTCACAGGCGACAATTGGCGCACAGATTGGTGGACAGTCGTTCACCGAAGTTATCGCCTTTGAGAATAAGAATGCGCTGGAAAAGTTTAAAGCCAGCAAATTCGAATTTTCAGCTCAGGTGTCAGCGGTGGCCTTGAAGTCGGGCGCTTCTGAAAACGCGAAGTACGCCGACGGAGTAGCCGTCTTCACCGCGACGCGCGGCGGTCTCATGGCCGAAGCCGCTGTGGGTGGACAAAAGTTTGCTTACCAGTCGTTGGAAAGCGTTGGAAAGTAAGGCACTCGAAGGCGACCGATACCTGTTGGTGCCTCTAATGCATCGTCACATTTAAGATTAAGGTTTCCATAGGTCGGCGTACTCGCAGACCTGTGCTTTTTCCGGTGAATAACACGCACGGGTTTCGGAGTACCGCGACCCGTGCCACCCGATCGCCGCAAGAACACAGGTCTGCGAGTACGTCAACCTGTGGCACCCGGCCAGCTCACACGATCATCATCCTGAAAAACGCTCTAATCTCCAAGTACCGCCCTTTTTGCTGGCTGGTGTACCCTCGTTATATTTAATGAGGCGCGCCAAGCTTCTGCGTCGCATTGATGGATGGGTATTACAGTACCTATAGGGGCATTCAACGAATGATGCCGAAAATGCCGTAGAACCGATCTTCGCTGAAGCCCTCCGGCAGGCTGGGCCTCCACTCAGGGAATATGTCCCACCCATACATCAACCGCCTCTACCACATCATCTTCAGTTCATGAACGCAGGTCGTGCGTTGGCGGGCCACGATCTCCTGACGCCACTCCGTAGCTGAAAAATGCAGATGGGCCGTCGTGCGATCACTCGGATCAATTGGTAATCAGGTTTTCATTCAAGCATGCGCTCGACGCTGCGTGAGTGCCCCGTGTCCTTTCGCCTTCCTCACGGTACACTACTCTTGGAAACTGGAGGCCGCGCTATGCTCATCGATAAAGCCCGAAAGAAAATCCGCGACGATTTGGAATCTCCGCCGGAGCTGCGCCGCGTCGGCACCGGATGGGTCAGCGGTGTGGCCGCGCTCGTCGCCGCCATCGCCGACCTCTTCTTTGTCCTGTGCCTCCGACATCCGGCATGGCTGACCGTTCCGCAGATCCGCGGCTTCTACAACAGCGCGCCCTTTCGCCTCGCGCTCCATCTGCTGTTGATCGCCGCCTTCTCGCTGGCGATTCTCAGCCTCGTGCTTCGCACGAACAAAGTACTCGGGTTTACGGCCATCATCCTCACGCTGCTCGCGGCGCTTCTCGGTGGCTCGCGCGTTCCAGTGGCGGCGGGGGAGCTTACGTCCGGGCCATTCCTCGGCCTTGACTGGTTCGTCCTCAATGTCATCTTCACCGGCTTCCTTTTCATCCCCGTCGAACGGCTTTTTCCCCGCCACCGCGTTCAGCCGCTGTTTCGCGTCGAATGGCGCGAAGATCTGTTCTACTACCTCGTCAGCAGTCTCTTCGTCCAGGGCCTCACCTTCATCTCCATGCGGCCCGCGCTCTCGATCGTCGCCCACACGCATTGGACCACCTTCCGCGCCGGCGTCGCGTCGCAGCCGATCGTGCTGCAAGTGCTGGAGATCATGTTCCTCACGGATCTCGTTCAATACTGGCTGCACCGCGCGTTTCATCGTGTACCGTTTCTCTGGGGCTTCCACGCCGTCCATCATTCCGCCAAAGCCATGGATTGGATGGCCGGCGCCCGCATGCACGTGATCGAAATCATCATCCTGCGCGGCACGACGATCCTCCCGATGTATGTGCTCGGCTTCGGTGACGCCGCCCTCCACGCCTATATCCTGCTGGTCTACGTCCACTCTACCTTACTGCACGCCAACCTCGGCTGGAACCTCGATCGCATCGGCCCGTTGGTCGCCACCTCGCGCTTCCACCACTGGCACCACGGCGTAGAACGCGAAGCGATCGACGTCAACTTCGCCATCCACTTCCCCTTCCTCGATCGCCTCTTCGGCACCTTCCACCTCCCCCGCGGCACATGGCCCGAAGGCTACGGCATCGAAGGCCATCCCGTACCCACCAGCTATTGGAAACAGTTCCTCTATCCTTTCACGCGCGGACGATCGAATTAAGATCGTTGGCTCCGCATCGAGCCCGAGATTTGATTCGTAGCCCATGCTACGGAAATGTTCGACAAGCTTTCCCACGATGCAAGTCGTGGGTAAGAGATCTCCGATTTCAGCCGCGTAGCGGCGACAGAATTTAGCCCACGACGTAAGTCGTGGGTAACAGATCGCGATCCCCCGCGCCCTTTAATTCCAAGCCACGTAGCCACGAAGTGGCGTAAGCATATCTCCCCCCGGGAAATCATGTCCCACCCTAACACCGACCTCCTCCACCCCATCAACTTCATTTCATGAACGCAGGTCGCGCGTTGGCGCGTCACGATGTTCTGACGCTACTTCGTGGCTAACCAGGAATCTGTTTGACCTGCCCCCCAGTGGGGCTATTCTTTGCAAACGGATGGCACCCGATTCGCCGCCCACCCCGGTCCCCGATTCGATCGCCGCATCCAGCATGAACAAAACAGAATCCATTCTCGAATACGCCTCCCATCGCCCTCCACTCCGCCGATTAACTTTGCAGGAATCGGACGGCTGCATACGCATCAGCTTTCCCATGGCCGCAAACTGGACCTGTCTTTTGCCTGTGATAACGGGCGCAATTTTGGGATTCCTACGGATGGCCATGGCAGTGTGGCTGGTGCGGATCTACTTGCAACTCACTAAAACATTGCCGCAGGCGTTCGTGCCCATTGCCGGTCCAATGAAGCGAAATACCATTGTAGGCGTCACCTCCATCATCATCGAAGCACTTTTCTGGTGGATTCTGGCCGCGTACCATTGGCGAATGTATCGCAGGTGGGGCCACGTTCCCCGCGTGCTCATCGCCAGCGAAAAAGGACTTACCTACTCGCACGTCGGCTGGTGGCGAATGCGCGAAAGGTTCTGGACGCCGGGTGAGATAGAGCGCGTGGAGTTGCGACATTTGAAATGGAACCTGAGCCGGAAGCGAGTGGTTTACGTTTTGTCGATCCATCCTGTGAAGGGCCGACGGCTGCGTTTTCACCTCTCAGAGAAAGAATCTCCACCGGCGAAAGACATCGCACAGGGATTGGCTTTGACCCTTGGCTGCGCGCTTCAAAATACACAACAGAGATAGAACAAGGTTGTAAGCAAGCAGGGTCCGCAATGCCCTGCGTACTGAATCGTTTCGGCCGCTGAACGGTCCGCAGGGTACTGCGGACCCTACAGGACTGCCCCCCGACTTGGCGGAATTTTATTCACGGTTTAGCGAAGCGCATTTGTTTGGACGCGTGTCAGACCCGCGATATCACATTCTTCCACCGGCGGAATTCGTACGGATAGGACTGGTAGTCTACGGGCAACAGTCATCGAACCCGTTACAGCACTCTTGGTATGCGCTCGCTCATGTGCAGGATGGTAATTATATCGCGATAGACTGCCATCCTTCCCGACTCGGGTACTGTTACGATGTGTTCCACGAAACCGCCGACGACTTGAGCTACTGCAAAATTATCGCCTTATCGTTCACGGAGTTGTTGAACGTGGCGGCAATGGCCGGAGACAGTCCTTGGTGGCTCGAAGAAGGTTTTAAGGGATACGGTTACGCGGACAAACTCGCTTACGGATGAGGGAACGCAAAAGGGTCGTAAGCTATTTTCACTTTTTCACCCGTCATTATTTACAATCCTGTCCCCTTTTTACAAATGCATCGTAAAATCGGCATCGACACCAATGTGTCGCATCGACCCCCGAGTGGCAACAAAGATCTAGGACAAATCCCATCCCAATCCCCCAAAAACGAGAAATCTCGTATTTGGCGACACCCCGAAAACTGTTGCAACTTGTTGCATTGGCCGGTCGGGGGAGAATCGTTTCACGGCCTACGCGAGTGAGCGGTTGGCGGGTCGTTTTGTGCGGTTGATGGATGATCCGCGATGATCCCCTGCCCGGAAGTTTGGTATGCCTCCACGGGAAACTGCTTTCGCAGACTCAACACCGGCGGACGGTTTGGGTATAGTCGCTTGTTCGCATACGTGATCGTCGAGATTTTCTCTGAAAGGGCATCATGGCTTCCACCGCTCCTTCCGGCATTGCCGAGGTCTCCCCGTCGACTGACAAACCGCGTCTTGAAGAAGCCGATTTGCAGGCCGTGCAGAATCTTAAATCGGCCCACGCCGCCATCAAAAAAGAGCTGGGCAAGGTCATCATCGGTCAGGAAGAAGTGATCGACCAGATTCTGATCGCGATCTTCACCAAGAGCCATGCGCTGCTCGTTGGCGTGCCCGGGTTGGCTAAGACGCTGATGGTCAGCAGCCTGGCCCAGACGCTGCATCTGGGGTTCAAGCGAATCCAGTTTACGCCGGATTTAATGCCTTCGGATATCACCGGCACGGAAGTGATTTATCAGGATCACGTTTCGGGTGAACGGCAATTCAAGTTCCTCAAAGGTCCGATTTTCTCGAACATTATTCTGGCCGATGAAATCAACCGCACACCCCCGAAAACCCAGGCGGCGATGCTGGAGGCCATGCAGGAACGGCGGATCAGCCAAGGCGGTGTGGATCACAAATTGCCCGAGCCATTCTTCGTGCTCGCGACACAGAATCCCGTGGAACAGGAAGGAACCTATCCGCTTCCCGAGGCGCAGTTGGATCGTTTCCTGTTTCAGATTCAGGTTGATTATCCGAGTGCGGTTGAAGAACGCGCGATCATGCGAATGGCGACCGGGTTGCACCACGAAAAGCCGTCGGCGGTTCTGACCGCTGAAGATATCCTCGCCCTGCAGAACACGGTTCGCCGTATGCCGGTCAGCGAACATGTGCTGGCCTATGCCCAGAGGCTTGTGGCAGTTACCCGTCCCAAAACGCCCGAGGCTCTGGATTTCTGCAAGAAATGGCTCACCTGGGGTGCCGGGCCACGTGCCAGTTTGAATCTGATTCTGGCGGGCAAAGCCAAGGCGATTCTCTCCGGCAACTACCACGTCAGCGTGGAAGATGTGGCCAGCGTCGCCTTGCCGATCTTCCGCCATCGAATCATCCCCAACTTTGCCGCCCAGAGCGAAGGCGTGACGGCGGACGATATTACAAGGAAGATCCTGGCGGCGGTGGGGAAGAACGAGAAACACGCGTGACAAATTCGAAATTCGAAATCAGAAATACGAAAAAAACCTAAAATACAAATTTCGAAAACGGCCATTTGATCTTCAGCTTTCGAGCTTTTTTCGGATTTCGTTTTTCGTATTTCGGATTTCACAAACTCACTGACTATGTCATCGCAAACAGACAACCTCCTCGACTCACTGGCGATTCAACGGGCCGAAGCCCTCGGTCTGCACGCGCGGTACGTCGTCGAAGGTTACATGGCCGGTGAGCACAAATCGCCGTTTCGCGGTTTTTCCGTCGAGTTCACCCAGCACCGCGAATACGTGCCTGGCGATGACATTCGCCATCTCGATTGGAAAGTGCTGGGTCGCACGGATCGGTACTATCTTAAACAGTACGAACAGGAGACCAACTACGTCGCCCATATTTTGCTGGATGGCAGCGAATCCATGCGATATGGCTCCGGTGAAAAAGGAATGCACGGTGGGGCGCGGAAAAACGTCGTTGCCGCGACCGTTACCAAATTCGATTACGGCAAAATGATGGCCGCCTGCCTGTCGTACATGATTCTCAATCAGCGCGACGCGACCTCTGTTGGTTTGTTCGACACATCCGTCACGCAATACATTCCGCGCACCGGCAATCTGGCGAGCATCCACAATATCATGACGACGCTGGCCGCCTACAAACCCGCGCAGGGGACTGGCATCGGCAGTGTGCTGCATCAGGTGGCCGGGCAGATCCGTCGGAAAGGCCTTGTCATTCTGATCAGCGATTTATTCGATGATGAGCAAGCCGTTCTTGATGGCATCCAACACCTGCGATTTGGCGGCAACGAAGTGATCGTGTTCCATACGATGGACCCGTACGAACTGGAGTTCCCGTTTCAAGGCAACGTCGAATTCGACGGGCTTGAGGCCATCCCCAAAATCACCACGCGACCGCGCGAAGTGCGAAAAACATACATGCGTGAACTTGAAGCCTTCCAAACCCGCCTTCGTGAAGGCTGTGAACGAAACAGCACGCATTACGTGCCCGTGAACACCGGGCATCCGCTTCACGAAGTATTGAGCGGGTATTTGGCGTTTAGATTGAGGACGACGACGAGATAGGAATTCCCGGGTCAAGCTATGATAGAATAGTACGGCTGGATTTAGTTTTCATTGGAGATGCCATGCAGATCACCATTGATGTTCCGGATCATATTGCAAACCGAATTTTGGAAACCGTGGACAATCTTCCGACGGCAGCCAAAGAAGCATTGGCGATTGAAGCCTATCGAAGTTTGAAGCTAAGTCTTGGTGAAACCGCACAAATGTTGGGCAAGGGTTCCATCGAAACTCTGGACTGGCTGGGACGGCATGGAATAGAGATGAACTATTCACTCAAAGATCTGGAGGAAGATCGGAAAACTGCCGAGTTCCTTTTTGATCGCGAAGTCGAACCGACGGTTGGAAAAAAGCAATGAATGATCGTTATTTCCGATGCGACACCCGTCAACATCCTCATTCGAATTGGCTTCATCCATGTTCTCCAGCATTTGTTCGACACGGTGCTATTGCCGACCGCAGCGATCAAAGAGTTGTCTCATCCCAGAGCGCCGCAAATTGTTCGAGAGTGGGCCGCGCAACTGCCCGGTTGGGCGCAAGTGCGGTCCCCCAACGCGACTGGCGCAGGTGCAACTGGAATGGGTGCTGGCGAACGCGAGGCCATTCTTCTAGCGTTGGAAGTCGGAGCCGATCTTTTGCTTGTAGATGATCATCAGGCAAGGCAGGCCGCAAAACGCGAAGGGTTGTTCATCCTCGGAACGGTTGGAGTATTGGAAAGGGCATCGCAGCGACATTTGCTATCGCTTGTCGACGCCGTTGATCGATTAAAGAATACTGATTTTCGAGTGGACGCTAAACTGCTTGAGTCAGCGCTGGAACGTGATCGACTTCGAAACAAGTAACCATGGCCTTTCTCAATCTTCCCATCTTCTGGCTCGGCGCCCTTTCGGTCTCCGTGCCGATCATCATTCATCTGCTGAACAAGCGGAAGTTCGAGCGCGTGGCCTGGGCGGCGATGCGGTTTCTCAAAGCCAGCGTCGAGCAAAACCAACGACGAATTCAGATCGAAGATATTCTGCTGCTCGTCCTTCGCTGCCTGATGCTGTTGCTGTTGGGCATGGCTTTGGCTCGCCCGACGCTGGGTTGCTCTGCTGCCAACGCCTTGCTCGGAAGTCAAAGTGTGACCGGCGTCATCATCCTCGACAATTCATACTCCATGAGTGGCACGGACGGTGTGAAGAGCCGTTTCGATCAGGCGAAAATGGCCGCCGACCAGGTGCTGAACACCATGCCGAACGGATCGAGTCTCTCGGTGATCCTTGCCTCTGATCTGGCCAATCCGATCATCCCGGAGCCGACGCACGACCTGGTGAAAGTTCGCCGCGCGATTACTGAAGCACGTCTCTCCAGCCGTGGATCGAACCTCTATCCTTCCGTCAAGTTGGCGATCGATACGCTCAAAGGCCGCACGGCGGTCCGTAAGGAAATCTATCTTTTCACGGATGGCCAACTCGTCGCCTGGAACCAGCTTGCCGACATTGAAAAACTGCTTGCCGCCGAAAAAACCGAAGTCCACTCCAACGTTGTTTTTGTGGGAGGGCATGAAGAAGAGAATGTCTCTGTATCCCAACTGCGAATGGCCAGCGGTATTGCCGCGGTGGATCGCGAACTGCGCTTTGAGGCGGAAGTGAAAAATTTCGGATCGAAGATAGCGGAAAATGTACGCATCACGTTGCGCGTGGATAGTGCCGAACCCGCCGATGAGCAGACGATCGGTCAGATTCCCGCCGGTGGAAGCAAGACCGTTTCGTTGCGGGCCAAGTTGAGGGAAGAAGGCTATCACACCGTGACCGCCGCCGTGCCCGCCGACCATCTGCCGGCCGATGATGTGCGCTCGATCGCCGTGCGGGCAATCACCCAAGTGAAGATCCTGTTGGTCGATGGGTCACTCGGCGGTAAACCCCGCGATAGCGAAACGTTTTATCTAAGGCATGCACTGCTTCCCGTACCGCCGAGCGAGGCGGATCAGTATTTCGTAAAGATCTCGACGATCATGCCCTCGGAATTAGACACAACGAAATTTGATGGCTACGACGCGGTGATCCTTGCGAACGTACCCGATTTTTCACAACGTACACTCGAAACATTCGCCGACTATCTTCGCCGGGGTGGCGGTCTGATCATTTTCCCGGGAGACAGCACGAGTCCTTCGTTCTATAACGAAAACCTGGCGCAAAAATACCACTTCCTGCCAGCCACCTTCGGCGCGATTCATGGTGATGCCGCCAAGGAAGAGTCTTACTTCACGCTGCAAAACAAGCAGTTCCAGCATCCGATTGCCTCCGTCTGGACCGATCCTGCCAGCGGCACACCCGCTTCGGCGAAGTTCTATAAAGCCTTTGAACTGTCGCCGGATGGAGACGCACCAAGTGGCGATAAATTCGCTGCCGAAGCCGGCAAACCGCGAATTGTATTGTCGTTCGGGAACGGGGTCGGAGATGATTCTCTAAACGGTAAGCCCGCCGTGATGGAACGTTCATGGGGCCTCGGTCGCGTCGTGCTGTTTGCCAGCACTGCCAGCAGCAAGTGGACCGATCTACCCGTCGCCGCCGCCGGTGGGGTGTTCCTCCCGCTGATCGATCGGACGGTCGCCAGCATCGTGCAACGGCAGGATGAAGCGCTCAACATTCGCGTCGGTGATACCTTCATATTCCATCCCGGTGATGAATCGATCGGGAAGGAGGCTCTGTTCTTCAAGCCGGGTCAAAAAGAAGAGGCGACCGATTCCCGTCAGATCGAACTGCCTCGCACTGGCATCGGCAGCGGCGTGCCGATCCTCACCTACAACCAGACCGACTTAGCCGGTGAGTACATCGCTAAAATGCCCTATGGGCCACCCGTGAAATTTGCCACGCAAATTGAAAGCGACAATAACGAATCCAGTCTCGATGAACTTTCCAAGCCACAGGCTGATGAATTGGCTAAGAGTTGTAATGTCACCCACTGGTCCCCGGGCGACAGCCTCGCATCAAAAATTGAACAAGCCCGTAACGGCACCGAGCTCTGGACCCACTTAGCCTGGATTGTTCTCGCGATGGCGGTAACCGAAATGTGTCTTGCTCAATGGTTTAGCAGGACTAAGTAGTAGATTGCCATGAACCGGATGAGAATCAAATTTATTACTAAACAGTGGCACGGGCTTCCAGCCGGTGTTAGTGGGCAAATGCGTAGAGTAAACATGATTTCGAGATTCTTTCTAGTTTGGCATCGATCGCACGGGCTGGAAGCCCGTGCCACAATTAACCCCCGGTAACGAAAAACTGAACCGCTGACAAATGGTAGACTTTCTTCTCAAACTTCTCGGCGTCAAGGCAGAAAACGGAGCCTTCATCGCGCATCCGGTCGTCCGATTTCATCCGGGCATTCACCCGGCATGGATCGCATTGATTGGTTTGGTCCTGGCGATGCTCACTATTTGGCTCTACCGGCGAGAAGATTCCTCGGTCGGTGCTTTCAGACGTTGGACGATGGCCATCTTGCGCCTCGGTTTCATCTCGCCCATCCTGCTCCTGCTCGCCCGACCGGTATTGAACTTTACGATGGAGAATACCGTTCGCCGTGGGTTGGTTGTCGTGGTGGATACCAGTACCAGCATGGGCATCAAAGACCCGCGAACGGAAGCTGCGGACCTGAAGCGAGCGGCCATCGCGATGAATCTACTTGATCCGGCTAAAGGGCTCGATCAGAACCTTTCACCGGATCAAGCCAGCCAGGTTTCTTCCATCGGTCGAATGGATTTGCTCAAATCACTTTTGAACAATAACAAGCTCGATCTGTTAGGTCGACTCGCCAAAGAATACGACCTGAAACTCTATGCCTTTGCAGATTCACCGAACGGTCAAACCGCCGACATTGCCCCCACCAGCGGCCCATCAACCCAGCCTACTGCATCATCTTCGTCTGCTGCGTTAGCGTGGATGAACAAGCTGACTCCCTGGAGCCCGATCACACCGATCGGCGACGAGCTGCGTAAAGCCATCGCACGCACGCGCGGCCAACCACTTGCCGGCATACTGCTTCTCACGGATGGCGGTAACAACGCCGGTTCTGATCCCATCATGGCTGCCAAAGCGGCGCGGCAGGAAGGCGTTCCTGTCTATACCTATGGCGTCGGTATCAGTAGCCCAAAGGATATTATCGTTGCAGACATTTTTACGCCTAGCGAAGTGGTCTTCGCCAAGGATGAAGTGCCAATCAGCGTCCGCGTCAAAGGCCAAAATTTGAAAGGTGAATCCGGCCAACTCATCCTCACTCTTGGCGGTGAGAAAGTGGATGAGAAAACCGTCGTTTTTTCTCAGGATCAGGATGAACAAGTCATTCCGATGAAGCTCACACCCTCCAAAAAAGGAGAGTTTGATCTGGTCGCTTCAATTGCCCCCCGGGCCGATGAAGCCGAGACTCGCAACAACTCAAAGCAGAAACACCTGCGCGTGGTGGATGATAAAATCAAAGTGCTGATGGTCGAGCAATCCCCGCGCTGGGAATTCAAATATCTCATGCAGCAAATGCTGCGCGACCGACGGGTGGACTTGAAGGTGTTTCTGGTCGATGGAGATATCGGGATCACCAAAGGCGAAAAGACACCTTACCTGTCAGAGTTTCCGAAAACCAAAGCTGAATTGAACGACAAGTTTGATGTGCTCATATTCGGCGATGTCGATCCCAGGCTATTCAAGGGCGATCAACTGAAGAACATCGCCGAGTTCGTTTCCATTTCCGGCGGTGGTTTCATTATGGTGGCCGGTCGGCAGTTCTCGCCCAACGGCTATGCGAACACCCCGATCGATAAAATGCTGCCGGTAGAACTGGAGCCTACCCACACCTTTGTAGGCGGCGGTCCGAAGGCCGATGTGTTTGAAAAACCAATTCGCATGGAACTCACCCCCAAGGGTGCGCGCAACGGCATGTTGCGCCTTTCTGATAAAGAAACCGAGAGTCAGCGAAAGTGGAAGGAACTACCTCCGATCTACTGGACGGCTCGAGTGGCAAGAGCCAAACCCGCCGCAGAATCTCTTCTGGTAGATGCCGATCCTGCCAAAGCCATCCGAGGTGAGAAGATGCCGATCATCGCCTTACAGCAATACGGGCTGGGTCAAGTCATCTATGTCGGCACGGACAACACCTGGCGATGGCGGCGGAACAAGGGCGATGAGTTCTATATCACGCTCTGGGGTCAGATGATCCAGCGTATTGCCCTGCCGCACCTGTTAGGTTCAAAGCGAACCCAACTCAACGCCGACAAGGAGCAGTATGTCACCGGCGAACGCGTGACGATCTACGCGCGACTCTATGACGCAACCTATGAGCCCGTCGCCGAACCTACCGTCAAAGGCTACTACACCGGCGGCACTGCCGACACCACCAACCGCACCGAGCGCGAGGTTCTGCTGCGACCCGTCCCCGAGCAGCGCGGCATGTACAAAGGTGAGTTCGTCGCTCCGCCCGCAGGTAACTATAAGTTCTACGTGGATAAACCCGCCGAGCCTGATGTGAAGCTGGATTTCACCGTCGGCGAACCTACCGTTGAATTCGGGGATACGGCGATGAATGAACAACTTCTAAAGGACATTGCTCAAACGACGTCCGGCCAGTTCTTCCGCGAGGAAAACATCGATCAGTTGCCGGATGCTATCCGCTTGAAGACTGAGCGGGTGGGTTGGCCGGTGGAACTGGAACTCTGGTCGACGAAGTTGTTCTTCCTGCTCATGCTTAGTGTCGTTACGGCGGAGTGGATCTTGCGGAAATCCGCGCAGTTGAAGTGAGTTGCTTGCGGCTTAGCCACTGTGTACGTAAAAACCGCGAGGTGAGGTTTTTCGGGCGGGGGATGGCTAAGCCGCAAGCGGCAAGAACAAACCTTATCAATTACACCGCGTACCCTGCCCACAATCCGCGTAGCGCAAAAATACTTCCCGCCACGAACAATCCGGAAATAATTCTTCGTCGACTTTTGATGGAGAGCAGCGAAACAAGAGAAGCCAGAAGTAGCCCGGTCATCAGTATCGCCGCGGCGATACGTGCCCAGGGCTGTTGAGCGAGCAGTCCGCGCGCGGTCAAATATAGACTCACGGCAATCAGAATTGCGCCGCATGCCATGATGGCGATCCAGCCAAACACGACTCTTCCTGCATTTCCGATCGCGTTCGTAATAGCCCCGATTCCACGTGCCATTCCCAGGATGATGATCAGAATCGCATCGGGATTCTTGATGGGCATCGAAGCCGCGCGCGGAGGCACCGTAAACCAGAGTTGTACTCGGAAAATCGCGTACAGAATCAGTGTCACAACCGATGGCAGCGCAAACAACGCCGCTGCCACATAGAACGCGTTGGCGATCTGACCGATTGAAAATGGACGAAGAAGCTGCTGAATTACGACAATTGGTTTTGCAGATACGCCACTTGCTCGGCCACATCCGGATCGTCCTTGGCATCGCCTTCGACCGTTCGCACGGCATGGAGCACTGTCGTGTGGTCGCGACCGCCAAAATAGCCGCCGATTTCTTCCAGCGAATAGCGCGTATTCTTACGGGCCAAAAACATGCAGACCTGCCGGGGGAAGGCGATGCTCTTATGGCGTTTTTTGCTCTGCAGATCGCTCAGCCGCACGTTGTAGTACTTCGTGACGGCGTCCAGAATGTGCTGAATCGTGATCCGCTTTTTATCCGGAGAACCCGATTCACCCAACGCGGCTTTGGCAAGATCGATATCGATGCGGCCGTCCTGGAGCATGCTCATTCCCTGAATTTTCGTGATCGCCCCTTCCAGTTCACGCGTGTTGTTCTCCACCTTGCCCGCGATATAGCAGACGACATCATCAGGCAGGGATAGGCCGCGCAGACGGGCCTTTTTCTGAAGAATCGCCAGGCGCGTTTCGTAGCATGGCTTTTCGATTCTCGCCACGAGACCCCAGTTGAATCGGCTTACGAGCCGCTCTTCTAACTCGGGGATTTCGCTCGGAGGGCAGTCGGCGGAAAGAATAATCTGCTTGTGACCCTGATACAGCGTGTTGAAAGTGTGAAAGAATTCTTCCTGTGTGCGGTCGCGGCCGGCCAGAAAGTGGATGTCGTCGATCACCAGCAGGTCAACATGGCGATAGCGATAGCGAAACGTGTTCATGTCGCCGGTTTCGATGGCGGTAATAAACTGATTGATGAAACTATCGCAAGACAAATATAAAATGCGTTTATCGCCGGCGCGTTCAAGTACCTGTTGGCAGATGGCTTGGAGCAAATGGGTTTTACCGAGCCCGACCCCACCGTGAATGAACAGTGGGTTGTAGGCTTTGCCGGGTTGCTCGGCGACGGCCACCGAAGCCGCATGCCCAAGGCGATTGCAGGGGCCGGTCACAAAATTCTCGAACAGATAATCCGGGTTTAGCGGGACGGGTTGATCCGCGTCATTAAAGACGCCGCCGGTCGGCAGATTATCGCAGTGAAAGCTGACCGCGACGAGTCGTTGCGTAACAGCCTGAGCCGCGTTCGTGAATGGCTGCTGGCACTGACCCTGGCAAAAATTGAGTTGTGCGATCTTCTGGACCGTCACCTGGATGACGCCATTCGTGAGCTGACGCGGGGTCATCTGGGCGAACCACTCCCGGTTGAGCGTCGGATGGTTCGAGCGAACGTGCTGCAGAATGCGTTGCCAGATCGTGGGATCGAAGGCCGGGTTTTCCGGACCGCGATCCGGGTTTCGATCCGGCACGCGGCGGATAACAGCATCACGTTGGACAGGCAATTGGGTCGTTGCCATAGGTTTAATCTTCTTCTCAGAGCGCCGCACGCATGACGTTCGGCCCACTACCAAAATGTTTACCAAGGCGGCGTCTCAAACGCCAGCAACTTGCTGTAACAATCACCACACCTGAGATGAAAAAACTCAGTATTTCAAACAAGATCACTCAGCCGCTTACGCTACGCATCGTCAAACCACTGGGAAGTGAAAAGCGATTGGCAAGAGAGGCACGATACAGCGATTCAATTTATACGCCAGCAAATATTTAGTTCGCGCCATCCTGAACACAACTCACCCACAGGTTACCCACAAACAAATCCGTCGCTGAAGGAACACCTCTCGAATCAACGGTTCGGCACTGGCATTTTCAGTTCGGTCAGCACTTGCTTCAGATCGTTCCACACGGCAGAGCGTACTTCTTTGGTGTACACCCGCAGCACATACGAAGGATGAAAAGTCGGCATTAATTTGATGCCGCGCCACGAATGCCAATTGCCACGAAGCTGGCCCATCGCTGATTTCACATTCAGCATGTAAGTTGTCGCCGGCCTTCCGAGCGTCACGATTACTTGGGGTCGAACGATCTCTAACTGCCGCTCCAGATACGGCGTACAACGGGCGATTTCATCCGCGCCGGGTACGCGGTTCTGCGGTGGCCGGCATTTCACGATGTTGGCAATGAAGACCTGTTGTCGCGTCAGGCCCATGGCCACGATCATTTTGTCGAGAAACTTCCCGGCCCGGCCGACGAACGGGCGGCCGGTGAGATCTTCAGTTTCTCCCGGACCCTCACCCACGAAAAAAATCCTGGCATCAGGGTCGCCTTCACCGAAGACCGTATTTGTGCGCGTTTCGTGCAGACGACATTTCGTACAGACTTTAACTTCCTGCTCATCCATCGCCGCGAGTCGGGCGATTTTTTCTTCACGCGACAAAAGCGGTGAAGCAAATCCAGCCGCTAATGACGGTGCTACGACCAGCAGCGGAGGTTGGATCGATTTATTCTGTCTTTTTGCCACAGCGCTACTTTGGTCTATCTGTATCATCGGCAAGGGCGATGCAAAACGTGTTTCGGAAATCACTGGCCGAGCGATCGTTGGAGACATGATCGAGTCGACTGTCGGCGCTGATGACATTGCCTCCATAGCCATCGGCAATGGTATTCTCGTAAGACCAAACGCCTTCTCGCTTCGAAGCCACAACGTCAAACGATTCTTACTGGTTCGATCTAACCCGCTCACGTCCGCATCCTAGTCAGGTCGTAGTTAGCAGACAATAGAATTGCGCCCGAACTCTTCGCGCAAAAACGATTCGCGGGAAAAGTTTTTTTCGTTGCACAAAACTTTTACTTGACGTTGTCGTATCATCGAACACAATAACGAGCGTTCAAAGCCACCCCGACCCGCAATGGCGGGTGTCTCGCCGGAAAAGGCGGGCACACCCTGGCAGGCCGCCGTGGCTTTTTTTGTTTTTTTAAAATTTCTCCCCCAATCGTCGGAGGTTTCCATGGCCGCGAAGAAAGCATCGAAAAAAGATTTCCTGAAAGACACGATCCAGCACATCGACATCACCAAGCACAATGTGGTCGCCGTCGTCGACGCCATGAAACACATGGCGTTCACCGCGCGCGATTTGAATCGTGCGGCCGATATCTATGATAAAATGCTCGCCGACAGCGAATGTGGCGTGATCCTCTGCCTGGCCGGTTCACTCATCAGCGCAGGACTCAAGAAGGTCGTCGTCGACATGGTGCGCAACAACATGGTCGATGCCATCGTCTCCACCGGGGCGAACATCGTCGATCAGGATTTCTTTGAAGGCCTTGGCTACAAGCACTACATCGCCGCCGACGAATTCAAAAGCGGCACGCGCGACGGTGAACTGCGCGATCTGATGATCGATCGCATCTACGACACTTTCATCGATGAAGAAGAACTGCGCGTTTGCGACGACACCACTAAGAAGATTTTCGATGAACTCGAGCATCGCCCCCACAGCTCGCGCGAAATCATCCGCGAGATGGGTGCCTACCTGCACAAGCACGGCAAAACGCCGGACAGCATTGTCCTGGAATGCTACAAGAAGGATGTGCCGATTTTCGTCCCTGCCTTCAGTGACTGCTCGGCCGGTTTCGGCATCGTGGCCCACCAGCATGAGCGTGGTGACGGCTCGAAAGTCAGCATCGACAGCGGAAAAGATTTCTACGAACTCACTCAACTGAAACTGAAGTGCAAAGACACCGGCCTGTTCATGATCGGTGGCGGTGTCCCGAAGAATTTTGCGCAGGATATCGTCGTTGCCGCCGAGATTCTTACGGATGCCGATGCGCCCATGCACAAGTACGCCGTGCAGATAACCGTCGCCGACGTTCGCGATGGCGCGCTCTCCAGCAGCACGCTTAAGGAAGCCAGCAGTTGGGGCAAAGTCGATACGGTCTACGAACAAATGGTCTTCAGTGAAGCCACGTTGGCCGTCCCGCTCATCGTAGGTTACGCCTATCACAAGGGATCGTGGAAAGCCCGCAAGGGTAAGAAGTGGGCTTCGTTGCTGGAAGGTGCCACGGTGGTGTAGTCGCCACGAAGCGGTCCATTTATCTATTGCTTTCGTGTGGCTGCAATCGTTACTATTTTACGGGAAAGTCTCCTTTATATTTGCTCTGCACGGAACCTGCGGAGTTTTCATCGACAAAGGAGTTTTTAGAATGTCCGTGTCATTTACTGGGCGTCTCAAACGGAATTTCGCAGGAAATATGTCCGAAGTTGAGCAGCGGATCTGCGACTATTTTCTACATTTCATCCAAGCTGCACTTGATGGCCAAATCAATTTCAGGGATGCGATGAGCCATCTGTGGGAAGAGTTGCGCACACTTCGGGCGGTCGACTATGACCTTGAAAGTGCGGTGGTGTTGAAGCGCCTTGGTTCGTCAGAGTTTGCGTCTCCGGTTGCTTCCAATCAGAACCACGTTTCTCCTGAGCTTTCACTTGAAGAACGAGCATTCCTTGAAGATGCGGAGGGCCTAATTGACTGGGTCACTCGAAACGGTGTGAGTTTCTCGGTCGTCCTTCAGATTCTCGGTCACGATCTTTCAGAACTTGAACGCGATGGTTTTTCTCTTGAAACTACCGTTGTTAAGCGATGCGTTCACCCGAAGGTCAGTGGATGGGCCAGCCGAAATGCAGAGCCTGTCGGCGAAGCGGATGAGCAGATGTAAAGAGGGGGGATCGGATGGAGTCGGAAAATTCGATACAGCGGAACGAGGTCTACTTTGTTTTTCTTGATCCTTCCTTCGGACGGGAGATCGGCGGATACAAACTCCGACCCGTGGTCGTGATGTCCATCAACGACATCCACCAAAAAACTCGCATCGTTGCCGTGGTCCCCGGAACGACAACGCCGTCAAATCATCCCAATGTTGCCCGCATTGATCGGCGTGAAGGGAACGGGCTTAATGAAACAACGTACTTTCAATGCCATCAGATCCGCGCTATTGATCAGGGGAGAATGACCTCCCGTCGGATCGGGCAACTCTCGAAGGAAGAAATTCAGAAGATAGAAAAGGCAGTGAGGCATAGCCTTGGCCTCTTCTAGTGAACTCGAGAGGCTCTGTTTACGTCGCATGCCAGCGGCCTTATGCCCTATCAATCGTGCGCAACAACGATTCGGCCTAAATCGTGCTGCAGCGGATTCAATCGGATCGTGCTGTTAATCAAATGTAACAATTCCGGCACATCGAATGGCTTGCGAAACGTAGGTTCCGGGCAGGCGGATCGAATTTGATCGTTCAAGGCATCCTCATTCGCAGTCATGAACACGCATGGCAGATTCGGGTACTGCCGGTGAAGCTCTGCCACAAATTCAACTCCGTTCATTCCTGGAAGGTTGATATCGACCAATGCCAATTCCGGCGGCCCGCCTTGTAACATTATTCCGATCGCTTCTTCAGCGGACGCTGCCGCACGCGTTTTAAGCCCGCTCAGCCGTAGCAAATGCTGCAATGCCCTTCGAGAAATTGCTTCGTCTTCAACGATCATAATCATATATAACTCACATTACATTAACCTCTGAATTCGTTGCACTGGAGATTCATTGAACAACTGTGCAAACACGATGCCGCTAAGTTGCATTGGACCTCCATTAGAGTTATCGGCGATCCAAAATAGGTGCTACCGGCTCCCAATCGCTTAGAAGCGATTTAAATAAAGTCATTACGCTGGAACGGAATCAGGCATTTGGTCGAAAATGCGGTCAAAACTTCTGAACCATTACGCTGTCCTGCGCTTTTCGTCACCCCATCGCGGTGCTACAGTATTTGTTGGAGGCGATCTGAGAGGAACGAAATCTTCCGGTCGGTTTCAGTGGGAAAATGGGGACAGGTTGTTCCGGAGATGTCCTCACAATGTCTGATCTACCTTCCGATACGGCAGCGGAGTCATCTTCGAATTCCCCGAGTAAGCATTTTCGCGCGCCCCGATCCGACTACCGCTCCCGCAACCATGATTCGGCTCACCATGAAACAGCGGGCCACCATCCTCAGCCGCCGGTTCATCCACTGATCCCGCAAGGCGATGCCGAGATGATCAACACCGCCGCCGGGCTGCAAGCCTTGGTGGCACAGCTTCGGGCCGCCGGCCGATTTGCCTATGACAGTGAGTTCATCGGTGAACTCACCTACATTCCGAAACTCTGCCTGATTCAAGTGGCCTCTGCCAACCGCGTCTCCCTGATCGATCCGCTGGCGAAGTTGGATCTGACTCCGTTTTGGGAACTGTTGTGCGATCCTGCGGTCGAAAAAATCGTTCACGCCGGGTCGCAGGATTTGGAACCGGTCTTCCGCCATATGAAGTGCAGCCCGGCGAACGTGTTTGATACTCAGATCGCCGCCGGGTTCATCGGGATGACTTATCCGGTTTCGCTCAGCAAACTGGTACGCGAAATGACCGAAGTTCCGCTGAGTAAGGGTTTGACCTTCACCCACTGGGACCAACGGCCGCTCTCGTCCAGCCAGGTTCGATACGCCGCCGACGACGTGCGGTATTTAATTGCTGTCCGCGAGGAGATCGGTCGCCGCCTTGAAACGCTCGGTCATACCGCATGGGCTGCGGCTGAATGCGAAACGCTCTGCGATCCTTCGCTTTATCAGTTTGATCCGGAGCATCAGTATCGCCGGGTGCGCGGCGCAACTTCCCTTCATCCCAACGGGTTGGCTGTACTGCGCGAGCTGGTCATTTGGCGCAATGGTTGTGCCAAGGCTCATGATCTTCCGCCTCGCTCATTTCTGCGGGACGAAATTCTGATTGATCTGGCTCGCAATCCTGTGAAGTCTGTGGACAAGCTAGGCCGCGTGAAAGGCCTTCCCCGCCCGGTTGAGATCGGCCATGGGTCGGAAATCATTGAAGCCATGAATCAAGCCACGGCCATCGCGCAGGAGGATCTGCCACCCACCAAACAGCGGGAGGAAACACCCACCGAAAAATTTAGAGCCGACGCATTATGGTGTGCCATCGAATCTCTATGCTTCGGTCGAAGCATCGATCCGAACCTCATCGCCAATCGCAACGAGATCGGTCAACTTTATCGCCATCTGACGATGGGCGAAGAGCCTGGGGATGTTCGCCTGCTCACCGGATGGCGGCGAGAGGCGATCGGGACTCCTTTGTTCGCACTGATTCAAAACGATTCGACATTACTCATGCGCTGGCGTGACGGGTCGCTTGACGTCTCGTCCAGTTCAAAATCATCCAGACATTGATTCGCAACCCGGCTGATTCCCATGATCTCTCTTTTTCTCGGTCTGACGATCGCAAACCTAACCGCCTTGCTGGTGACGATTGGCCTCGGTTATGCCAGTGCCACGGAGACCGGCAACTTGCGTGCCTGGCACATGCTTTCAGGCACGATGACCGTGCTGCTGTGCATCGCGGTGCATTGCGTCGTGTTCACCTATTTCATCGCCACAGCCAAGTGGATTCAGCATGCGGTGACCGTCAGGAAACTGGACGTCGCTTACATCACACCCACGAGGTCATTTAAAGCCCAGGCGTTTCCGGCGGCGTTGATGGCGATGTTTGCAGTCTTCATCGCCGCGATTTTCGGCGCTGCCACGGACAACCGAGTGGTCTCGGTGACATGGCATCATCTGCTGGCCCTCGGCGCGTTTGCCGTCAACCTCGGCGCTGCCGCCATCGAATACACCGCCATCCATCGGAATGCGCGACTGATCGATCAGCTTTTAGCTGACTTGCCGCCCGAAGCGATCGAGTCTCGCGTCGTATAAAGTTGACAGATTCACGAAATGATTACGAGCGCGAACCGAAGTAGAACCCGACGATCGCCGCCAGAATATCTTCCACCCGGTATTGCAATGTCCAACGCTGCAGGCGATGCATCGCTCCGGAATCCGGCACATGCACCAGGCCGAACACCAATAACAAAAGAAGCACCCCAGCCAGCAGCGAGGCAGTCGCCCGCGCATCCTCAAGATAACGCGGCAGACCGCCGCGGGTCAGTCGATTCATCAGAACGCCCAGCATAAAACCGGAAACGAGAATGAGCGTCACTCCCGCATGATTCAGACGGACAATATCGGATTCATTCACCGTCATTCGATGCTGATAGATTAACCCGCCGCCCAAAAACGCAAAGCCTAACAACAGCGTGCTGCGGATCGAACCGCGCGGCAAGTAAAGCGGTGGGGGGCCGACCTCTGCCGTGATCGCATGTCGAGCGGCGAAGTAATGCCCCATGATGATGAACATCAGATCGCGCAAATACGCCGGCACTTCAACATCCGGCCGCATCCACATCCAAGCCCAGATCCCACCGAAAATGGTCAACGCCAATAGCGCTCGAACACTCCCGCTTGGCAGTCCAAATGCGTAATGTGTTTTGACGAACTGACGAACCTGTTCCGGGGTAAGAGGGGGTGTGGGGTCTGAAGACATAAATGAACTATCGCTCAAAAAGCGGAAAATTGCCACGAGCACAAATTGAGGAGGAGGGGATTCCTCAATCCGCTTGCATCCGGCGGCGATTCCAAGCAGGATCATCTATGACGCAAAAGATCAACAGCAGAACGACGCCGTTTTTTTTGGGCATCTGGATCAGGAGCATTCGATGCGGTTCTTCGAGTTCGTGGCAGGATTTGCCTTTATCATTCTCACGCTCGTGGACGGTTTCGAAACGATTCTCCAGCCCCGGCGCGTCACCCACCGATTTCGGTTTGCACGGCTCTACTATCGAAACCTCTGGGCTCTCTGGCGATCGATTTCCCTGCGGCTCAATGCCGGCAAACGACGCGAGGCATTCCTGGGGGTGTTCGCACCGCTATCGTTGCTTGGCCTTTTCATGGTGTGGGTCGTCGCGCTGATCGTCGGCTTTGCGCTGGTTCAGCAGGCGCTCGGATCGCATCTCAAGATCGCCGATGAACAGGTCACCTTCAGCACATTTCTCTACCTGAGCGGCACGACTTTTTTCACGCTGGGTTACGGCGACGTCACCCCGACCGCGCCCCTGGGCCGGGCGCTGGCCGTCACAGAGGCGGGATTGGGTTTCGGGTTCCTGGCGGTCATCATCAGTTACCTCCCCGTGTTGCAGCAGGCTTTTTCGCGAAGGGAAGTCACCATCTCATTGCTCGATGCCCGGGCCGGTTCGCCACCCGCTGCCTCGGAAGTGCTCGCCCGCGTCGCCCGTTCCGGCAGTCTGGAAGCGCTCGATCCGCTTTTGTCGCAGTGGGAAATCTGGGCCGCCGAATTGCTCGAAAGCCATCTGTCGTTCCCCGTTTTGAGTTACTACCGCTCCCAACACGACAATCAATCCTGGCTCGCGGCATTGACCAGCATCCTCGATACCTGCGCGATCCTCATCGTCGATGTGACCAACCACAATTCTTATCAAGCCCAGTTGACCTTCGCGATGGCTCGTCACGCCGCCGTCGACCTGTCGTTGGTTCTGAAAGCCAAGCCCGGCCTTCAACCGCTCGATCGACTGCCACAAGATCAAAGGCAACTCCTTCAAGACACACTCAAAGAAGCCGGACTTGATTTACGAAAAGGAAGTGAATTCGACGCCAAACTCACTGAACTGCGCGGCATGTATGAGCCCTTTCTCGGCGCGCTCAGCGAACGCTTCCTTTTCACCTTGCCCCCGCTGATTCCCCCCGAAGAAAGCGCCGACAACTGGCAGCGCAGCGCCTGGATGCGTAAAACACCCGGCATTGGAAGCCTGCCTATGTCGCAGGGCGAAAACGAACATTTCGAGTAATTTAGAATTGAGCTTTGTAGGGTCCGATTTGGAGGTTGGGAATGTTTGGGTGGCATGGGCGTCTCGCCCGCGTTTTCTTCCGAAAAATGCACGGGCGAGACGCCCATGCCACCTTCTTTTCCCAGGCGCTTGAACGGACGGATTCTCAGGGAAAGGGAAGATTCACCCTGTTCCAATGATTCCGTCCGCTAAAGCGGACCCTACGAGGCAAACTCCAGTGGAGCATTCATCTGTGAACCAAAATGTCTCATCCCCACTCCCCCTCGACGCCGACCTGCTTTGCGGCCACTGCCACCAAAACCTGCGCGGTGTCTCCAGCGACCGCTGCCCCGAATGCGGCCATCGGTTCGACCGCGCCCACGTCCTTCAATCCGTCATTCCCTGGGAACAACGAAAACAGATCGGCCGATTCAAAGCCTACTGGCGAACCGTACGATATATCTCGTTCCGCGCTCCAAAGGTTGACAGCGACAGCATCACCCTCGCGGCGGCTAAGTCCTTTCGGCGTTGGACCGTCGGAATGCTGATTGTGACATTCAGCGTACCGATCATCTGGTGGAAGTATCACGATCGCGGCGCAACGCCGTCACCGTATGTTTTCAGCAGGGTGTTTCAGAATCACGAATGGCCGGACTTTGAAGACGTGATGCGCGACTCCTGGTTCTTTGGAACTTCCCTGGTTGCCGCGGTCCTATGGCTCATCGCCGTCACCGGCATCGGCCCATGGTTCGCTCATCCCAAACGGCTTTCAATCGCTGAACAAAAAAGAGGTGTCGCGGCAAGTCTCTACGCGTGCGCGCCGCTTGCATGGATCACACCGTTGACCATCTTCGCCGCGATCATCTATTGGACGGTCCCGAATAACGTTGATGGAGGCTTTATTATGATTGCCTTCACCCTCTGCATGGGTGGGGTGATCCTTCTAAACGCACGTACGCCACTGGCATGGATCACGCCGTTGACCATCTTCGCCGCGATCATTTATTGGATGGTTCCGAAAAACGTCGATGGAGGCCTTATTATGATTGCCTTCACCCACTTTGCGGAGGGGGCGATCATTCTAATCCCCGTCACTCCCTTCGCCTGCTGGATCGTCACTGCGTTACTCATCCGACGCGCCACCCACTCAAACATCCGCGCCATTATGACGCTCATATCGCTTCCGATCGTATGGCTGATTCTCGCGGTTGTGATCTTCGTCTCGTCGCACATTCTCGTGAACGTCACCGCATTATTGATTCACTGGTTTCGTTGATGCTGGAAGGGTTGTGGGGAGTGTCGCCGGTACCGCAAGTTGGGGACGGAGGAATGCGACAAAGCAGGGACTGCGCCAATCCATATGGTCCGCAACGGTTGGCTTAAAAGAACCTGAAGCAATGAAGTCGAAGCCTGTATCTAGCAAGCCGTATAGATATGGCCCGAGTCCCGATGTCCCGGCAACATAATGAATCGGTCCTTCACCCGGGGTAAACGGATCGACTGGTACGCTCGTTAAATAGCTCGGAACCAAATCCGCCAACGAGTTTGGATCTTTTCCGTGATGGTCTATTGAGTAGAGCCGACATGCCAAGCTGATTGCCGCAAACCGCACCGATAGCATCACACGAAATCGCGAGCGAAAGTAGCCAGAATTGTCGAACGACGATGGTATCACTTGCGCTATCGCACCATCAATCAATTTCAGTCCAGTTTCCTGTGATCGAGATTCTCTGGCAGCGTGTAGGCCTGTGGTCGACCATCTTGCATGATTCTTGGACTCAATGTCGGTTCTGCACCTCACAAGTTCGTCTGCGGCGACACGAAGTCGTTGGGGTAGAAAATACCAATAGATCGCATGATCTAGCCCGTTAGTCGTTGGCTCGACCCATTCCGAGTTCCTGGAGAAGAACTTCGTGACGGGTGCTGGCCCAGTAAAACTTTCCAGTGCGTCTCGAGCTTGACGCGCTAAACAGAGTTTGACGTTGGAGCCGCGATCACTCTCGTCGGCCCATTCTCGTATCATCGCGACAGCTAGTTTCCGTTTTGTTAAATTTTCAGGACCGCTGAAATCCATTTCCTGAAAACAAGGCATAGCCGCCTGAGATGTCATTGCTTCCAAACCTGCCGAAACTAAATCTGAAAGCACACTCGACTCTTTCGCCAAGACATGCGAAATGAATTGCATGTCCGACACAGCTTCCAGAAAAGCGATTTCGTCCTTACGGTCTATCGATCGAATCGCGGAAAGACGCAGGACTTCAGTCAGGCCGCGAAGTCCCCCCCAGTTTGGCTGGTGTGGATCTGTTGGCGTGTTGGTGAACCTCCTGGCCTGAAATGGCTGCCATTTCCAACGCGTCAATTTCCTGGCCTGACGTATTGCATGAAGCGCCTTTGCATTTGCCGCCAGTGTATCGTCAGCGATTTGCCGAGCATTCGCGTCGAGCGGTATCCGATCGAATTTTTCCTGCTCATCGTACCGTTCTTTTTTTTTGATCACCGCCGCCGCCGCAAGGTTTATCGCTACCGCCGCATTTTGATCGTCCGGAACATCCGGCGTTTCAAAATCAGCGGGCTTGATCGGCAATCCGGCTTTCACCCACCTCGACACCTCGGCCTGCAGTCGATTGTTTTCAGAATGAACCATCCAAGCCCGAACAACGAAGAGAGTGAAGACAATCAACACCCCCAGGAGTGACAGCCGTTTGAGCCACCAGAATTTTTTCAACGGTTGCTCGAAAGGTTCATCAATCGGCGCAGTTACTGGAATCATGGCGTGTGATTTCATAGGAACGCTTCACCGGGTCTAATGCGGGTGCGTGACAAGATCGGCGGGTATTATCCCCTCTCCTGGTACTCCGGGGGAGGGAAGGGTGGGGGTCTTTTTCGATAAATTGACGTGGTTCAGCGGATTTCCCCCACCCCAACCCTCCCCCGGAGTACCGGGAGAGGG